>DASXJE010000083.1 GCA_036497565.1 Mycobacteriales bacterium | reverse complement strand
CGAGCCGTGGCCAGCCGGCGGTCGTCGACCTCGGCGACCAGCCGCAACGACGCCGCCGACAACCGCCGCGCCGCCGTCTCCAGCACCTGCTGCAGGTCGAGCAGCTCCTCATCCCCGCACCGCCACAACGCGGAACCGGCGAGCCCGTCGACAGCGGCAGTCAGGCACCCGACCGCATCCCACACCGGGTGCTCACCGGAACCCGTACTGCTGACCATGCAACAACGATAGAGCCAGCCACCGACAATTCTCCGGGCCCGGAAACCCTTACACCTCAGTAACTTTAGGTCATCGATCGAGCACGCGTTCACCGACGCCGTTGCGTGGCAAAGAGGCGGCGTACTGCGGCGTGCTGGACCGACGGCGTCGCTTCGTCAAGCCAGTCGAGCGGGGTGCGGCCACGCCCGTCGCGAGCGTCCGGGTCTGCACCGTTGTCGAGGAGAACCTCGATCGTCTTCAAGAAGCCTGCTTTGGTCGCGTAGTGCAGAGCGGTCGCGTTGAGCGCCTCGACGCCGGTGGTTCTACTCGGGTCGCCGGTGCGCCGATCGTCCGCGTGGGCGCCGTATTGCAGTAGCGCGAGGACATAGTCCGGATCATCCTTGCGGCTCTGGTTTCCCGTGCAGCTAGCGCCGATCCACGAGCCGGATGAGTCGATCGACGCGCCCCGGCTGGCGAGCAACGGAGCGAGCTCGGGATGCATGACCCAGCGTCCGACGCCGATCCGCGTCGCGTCCGCGCCATGTGCGAGCAGCGACGCGACCATCGCCGTACTGCCCTTCTCCGCGGCACCGCGCAACGCCCGAAGTCCGCACGGGAGCGGACGCGGGATGTGGTCGAGGATGAGCTGCAGCGCATCGACCTGCCCGCCCGAGACGGCATGGTCCACGGGCGTGACGTCGAGTACGTCGACGGCCGGATCCGGCTCCTGGGCAAGCCCTGGATCGGCCGCGAGCATCCGTTGCAGCGAGGGGAGATCGCCGAGAAACGCCGAGGTGAAGACGTCCTCATGCGCGCCTGCCGCCGTGAGTAGCGATTCGACCGAAGACCGCCGCTTCATCCGCGCTGCGCAGAGCGGTGTCACGAACACCACCCGCTCGAATGCCCGACCGGTTACACCCACCGGAAGGTAGAAGGGATGGTCGACCCCGATGCCCCTGTCCAGGAGCAGACGGACGACCTCGGTGCGACCGGCGAGCGTGGCCGCCTGCATGATCGCCGCGGCGAACGTCGGACGCAGGAGATGTGGCGCCGCCACCAGCGCCGCATCGACGCCGGCGACGTCACCGCGACGAGCGACATCGGTTGCCTGCTTCACGGTTCGGGCGCCGACCCCGCACCAGGCCAGCTGGCCGTCGGCGCCCGTGACGAGGGCCAGAGCCAAGGAGCGGACCTGAGCAAAGATCTCCTGCCGATCGCTTTCCGCGGTGACGGTGGCTTCCATCGCGCGCCGGAAGTGCCCGAGCCAACGGCCGGCGAGTGCCGGTGTGATCGGAACGCTGTCGTGGCGGTGCGCGAGGCCTGCATAGGTCTGCTCGCTGTATCGACCCGGGCCGCCGAGCCACTCGCCGAAGAAGAGCTTCTGCATCGACCGACCCTCGGCGAGGTCGCGGGGGAAGAGGGGACGCAGCTGTTCGTCGTTCTCGAGCCCGTCGTACAGGCCGTCGACGAGACCGTCGATGACCGGCTGACCGCCGATCCGGTCGAAGAGGTCCAAGTCCCGGAACGGCCGAAAGCCCGGTGGGTGATCGAGCAGGCTGCGATGTGCGAGAGCGGTGGGCGGCCACACGGTGCTCAGCCTCGCAAGCCCACCGCCGTGATCACAACTTGGAGACCGAACTCCTTCCCGAGACGCAGCGACCGCTCGTCGCTACGCTACGTGCCGATGAGAGGCGGTGCCGATGAGCGGCAACCCGATATGGGGCGATGACTGGGACGACGTCCGGCGCCTGTGGCTTCTGGACCCGGAGGTGGCGCACTGCAACCACGGCTCGTTCGGCGCGGTGCCCGGACCGGTCCTGGAGGTGCAGGACGGGTTTCGCCGGCGGATGGCGGCCAACCCCATGCGCTGGTTCCATCGCGAGATGCCGGGGCTGGTCACCGAGGCGCGGGGCGAGGTGGCGCGCTTTCTCGGTGCCGACCCCGAAGCGCTGGCCTTCGTCAGCAACGTCAGCGCCGGAGTCTCCGTCGTCGCGCAGTCGCTGCCGCTGCGGCCCGGCGATCAGGTTCTGTCCACCAATCACATTTATGGCTTCGTCTCCTTGGCCCTGGATCGGCTGTGTGCCCGCACCGGAGCCGTCCGCGTCGTCGCAGACATCCCGGTCGACAGCACCGACGAGAAAATTGCGGCCATTGTCGAGATGAACTGCTCCGAACGCACCGGGCTCGTGGTCATCGACCAGGTCACATCAGCGACCGCGCGACGATTCCCGATTGAGGCGGTGGCGCGGATCGCCCACCGGGTGGGGGCCGCCGTCCTGGTGGATGGCGCTCACGCGCCAGGCATGTTGCCCGTCGATGTGCCCGCCATCGGCGCCGACTTCTGGGTCGGAAATCTCCACAAATGGCCGTGTGCCCCCGCCGGAACGGGAGTGCTCTGGGCTGCCCAGGAGTGGCGCGGACAGCTGCTCCCGCTGGTGGTGTCGGCCAACGAACTCGAGGGCTTCCCGTCCGCGTTCGACCGGGTCGGCACCAATGACCTCTCGGCGTGGCTGGCCGCACCGAGCGCACTGCACCTGCTCGGCTCACTCGGCTGGGACCGGGTCCGGAACCACAACGAGACCCTCGTCCGCTGGGCGCAGCGAAGGGTGGCCGAGATCCTCGAGATCCCCGCCGAGGAGCTCAGGCACGATCCGGGGCTCAGTCTCGCGGTGGTGCCATTGCCGGCCGGACTCGCCGACACCCGCGACCAAACACACAAGCTCGCTGATCATCTGGCGGGCCTCGGCGTCGAGACGTCGATGCCCGTGTGGAGTGGCCGCGGCACGATTCGTCTCTCCGCGCATGTCTACAACGAGCCGGCGGACTACGAGCGGATGGCCTTCGGCATCCGGGACTTCATGTCCCGCTGACGGCCTCCCGACCCGGGCAACCCTGGCCGCCGGCTACCCCGGCCGGCTCTCTTTGTAACGACTTCGTACCTGTCGTTGACAGCTCTCGAGCGGCGGAAGTACATTTCCGCCACCCAGAGAATGAGGCAAACAGGGAATGACTGGCCCGGTCAAGAGCGGCGAGCTACGCGTGGTCACTCGGACGCGTCTCACCGACCAGACGGCGGACGCCCTCCGGGAGTACATCCTGACGGCGCGACTCGCGCCGGGGACACGTCTTCCTGCGGAGACGGCCCTCGCCGACTCGCTCGGAGTCAGCCGCAATGTCCTGCGTCAGGCGGTCGCTTCCCTCGAGGGCTTGGGAATGCTGCGGGTGACTCAAGGCAGTGGCACCTACGTCGCCGACCACGCCGACACGGATGTCTTCCGGCAGATCGCCGCCTGGATGGCACCGGAGACCCTCAGCGAGCCGGACTATCTGGAGGTCCGGGCCATCTGGGAGCGTGGAATCTATGCGCTGGCGATGGCACGCGCAGAGCCCGCCGATCTCGATCGCCTCGAGGAGCTGGCCGACGCGATCCTCGACACGGACAACCCCGCCGATGCCGCAGCCCGGCACGACAAATTTCACGACGCTCTATTGCGGCTCACCGGAAACCAATTTCTGGTGACGATGGGGACGATTCTGCATCGTTTCTTCTGGGAGTTCGGCTACCGGGATTCGGCGGTCCGCAAGCCGCCATCCAAACGACTTCTTGAGAGCCACCGTTCGATCGTCAGCATGCTTCGCTCCGGCGACCAGGCAGATATCGAGCGGATGATCGCGCTGCACCTGACACCGCGTCTGAGTACGGACGAGAAAACCTCCGAAGAATAGGGTGGTTGCGCCTGCCGCCCCGCGACCGGCGCCGACTGAAACCGAGGTACACACATGGAAAAGCCCGTCGACGACAAACTCGGTCGCATGCCCAACCTGACGCGCCGCGGTTTCATGGTCGCCAGCGGCGTCGGGGCCTTGGCCTTCGCCGCCGCCTGTAGCGGCGCGAACAAGACCACGAGCGGTGCCGGGACCAATAACGCCCTGGGCCTCAAGCTGCCGTCCGGCTCGGCCGCCGCGACCGATCAGTACTACGTGCAGGCGTTCGACTCGACCGGCGCCAGCTACAAGGCGATGGACTTCTACGAGACGGTCTATTCGCGCGCCCCACTGGCCGACCAATTCAACATCCCGCTCGTACGGTTGAGTAGCGATTACACCATCGTGCCGGGTGCCGCTACCAACTGGTCACAGTCCTCCGACAAGCTCAGCTGGACCTTTCACATCAAGCCGGGAATCATGTGGTCGGACGGCAAAGAACTGACCGCGGCCGATTACGTCGAGACCCTGCGATACTCGGCCGACCCCAAGCACGCGTGGGACTTCAGCTGGTTCTGGTCGGGTGTGATCAAGAATTACAGCGAGGCCGTGGCCGGCAAGGTCCCGACCAGCTCGATCGGGGTGAAGCAGGGCAGCGACAAACACACGCTCGTCATCACGACCGAGGGACCGATCGCCTATATCCCGTCGGCCGTTCTTTACACCACGCCACTCTCGGCGGCCGCTCTCAACAAGTACGGGTCGGGAAGTTACAACATCAACCCGGCCACGTGCGTCACCTGCGGACCGTACAAGCTCACCAAGTTCGACCCGACCGCCACCATCATTCTCAGCCCCAACAAGAAGTACACCGGGCCGTACAAGCCGCCGATCGACGCACTGGTCGGCAAGATCTACGCCGGGGGCGACATGCTGCCGCGCTTCCAGACCGGCGAGATCGACACCATCAGCCTGACCCCGCTCGACCTCAAGATCGCGGCCAAGAACTCCCGTACCAAGGATCTGCACCTCTACAAAAACCCGAACGACTTCGAGATCTGGTACACGTTCTTCGACACGAAGAAGGCGCCGTTCAACAACGTCAAGGTCCGGCAGGCTCTGGCGCACTGCGTCGACCGGGACACTTTGGTCAAGAGCCTGCTGGCGCCACTGGCCACCCCGGCGTACGGATACCTCACGCCAGGATACCCATTCGCTGTGACGGATCCGCTGAAGCCCCTCACCAACTACGACCCTGAGAAGGCGAAGTCATTGCTCGCCGCCGCCGGGTTCCCAGGCGGCAAGGGATTCCCGAAGGTCACGTTCAGTTGGTGGGCGAACGCCGTGTCCAACACCGAGTCCGTCGTCCAGGCCCTCACACAGAACTGGAACAAGATCCTGGGCATCAACATCCAGCTCCAGGAGCTCGACAAGACCACGTTCTACGACCGGATGAACAAGGTCCCGACGCAGATCCAGATGGGCTTCGTCTCCTACGGCATGGACTACTTCGACGCGTCGAACATGCTGAGCGTCTACAAGAGCGGCGGCCGGCACAACTGGGACAACAGTCAGTACGACGGTCTGCTCGCCAAGGGCGCCGCCGAGAGCCAGACGTCGAAGCGCCAGGACATCTACACCCAGGCGCAGACGCTGCTGACCCAGGACGCGCCCGCCGTGTTCATCTTCCACCTGCTCTACGGCTACTACTACGCGCCCTACATGAAGGGAACTGCGCTCGCCAAGAACAAGGACGGCTATGACGGGATCCAATGGCCCGGCTTCGGTGCCACCAGCAATTCACTGCAGGATCTCTATGTAGCGGACAACGTAGGAAGCTGGCCGCGGCAGCCGCAAACCGGCCTCTTCTAGCAGTACAGCCCTCGGGAGAACGTGGTAGCGGTGGTTGCTTATCTGGTCCAGCGATTCTTGACCCTGTTGTTGGTGATGCTGGTCGTCACCATGGTGATCTTCGGGCTGATGCATGCCGTGCCCGGCGGGCCGTTCGACATGACTCAGCAGCCGTTGCCGGCACCCGCCATGGCCAACATCATGCACAAGTACGGCCTCGACCAGCCGATCTGGCGGCAGTATCTCAACTGGCTCTGGGCGCTGCTCCACGGCGACCTCGGCATTCCTTTCGAGCAGCCAACCATGACGGTGACCGGACTCATCGCCAAGGCATGGCCGATCACGCTGATCATCGGCGGCCTCACGATCGCCATCGCCTACGTCGGCGGTTTGATCGTGGGCTCCGTCGCCGCGCTCAGGCACAACACCTGGCTGGACTGGGTGCTCACCTCGGCGGTCTCGACCGCCGGTGTCGCGCTCCCCAACTACGTGCTGGGCTTCGTGCTCATCTCGGTGTTCTCGGTCAAGCTCGGCTGGCTCCCGGCCGGTGGCTGGGGCCAGCCGCAGGACCTGATCCTCCCGGTGATCGCCTTCGCGGTCTATCCGATGGCACTGATGGCCCGCTACACCAGGGCAAGCATGCTGGAGGTGACCTACGCCGACTACGTACGAATGGGCCGGGCCCGCGGTCTCTCGGAGCGTCACATCACCACGCGCTATATCCTCCGCACGGCGCTGATTCCACTCATCACCATCATGGGGCCGAATATCCCGAACATCCTCACCGGCTCCATCTTCATCGAGGCCACGTTCGCCCTTCCGGGGCTGGGCAGCTATTTCACCACGGCCAGCCTGCATCGGGACTATCCCTTGATCCTCGCCTTAGTCCTGATCGTGGCGGTCCTGTGGGGCACCTGCTACATCCTCAGCGACATCGCCTACACCCTGGTCGATCCGCGGGTGCGGCTGGATGGGTTGTCCAGATGACCGCGACAGTGCAGGTACCGGCGACCGCTGAACCCCGATCGAGCTCCAGTTTCTGGCACGCGGCCTGGTACCGGTACAAGAGCAATCGGCTCGCCCTGATCAGCGGCGTGGTGGCGATCCTCATCCTCCTGGTCGCGATCTTCGCGCCGCTGATCGCGCCATACAGTTACGCCACCCAGAATCTCGCCGACTCACTTGCCGGACCGAGCGTGCACCACCTGTTGGGCACCGATCAACTCGGCAGGGATCTGCTGAGCAGGGCCATCTACGGCGCCCGTACGTCGATGCTCATCGCCGTCGGCGCGACCCTCCTCGGGGCCGTCATCGGCATTCCGATCGGTGTGGTGGCCGGCTGGTTCGGTGGTTGGGTCGACTTCATCGTGCTCCGGGCCTTTGAGGTCTTCACGATGGTTCCGCAGATCCTGATGGCACTCCTGTTGATCGCCCTCTTCGGTGGCGGCGTGTTCAAGCTGGTGCTCTTCCTGGGGATCACAGCCTGGGTCGGCTTCGGACGGCTCGCTCGAGCGCAATACCTCGCATTACGCGACCGTGATTATGTGCACGCCGCACGTGCCATGGGCGTGCCGACCTCCCGCATCATCTTCATCCACATCCTGCCCAACGCGATGGGGCCGATGGTCGTCTTCTTCGTGCAGCAGATCCCGGCGACGATCTTCGCCGCCGCCGGATTCAGCTTCCTCGGCCTCGGTGTGCAGGATCCGCTCGCCGACTGGGGAAAGATGATCAACGACGGCGAGCAATATCTGTCCATCAGCCCGATGGTCGCGCTCCTTCCCATCTTTTGCATCGCGCTGGCCACCCTCAGTTTCAGTTTTGCCGGGGACGGGCTTCGCGACGCACTTGATCCCGCTTCGAGGTAGACCGGCATGAACCAGTCCCTTCCGAGCCCGTCCGCGCCGCTGCTCGAGGTGCGGGATCTCCAAGTGTCGTTCGAGATGGAACGCAGTACGATCTATGCGGTGCGGGGACTCAACCTGCACGTCGCCGCGGGCGAACGACTCGGCGTGGTCGGCGAGAGCGGCTCCGGGAAGAGCATCTCGGCGCTGTCGGTGATGCAGATGGTGCCTCCGCCGGGCAAGATCACCGGCGGCGAAATTCTGTTCGCGGGCCAGGAGCTCCGTGGCCTGCCGGCTTCGCAGCTGCGTAAGATCCGCGGCGCTCAGATCGGCATGATCCCGCAAAATCCGCTGACGTCGCTGAACCCGGTGCTCACCGTCCAGTCTCACTTTCAGGAGGTACTGTCCCTCCACCTGGGCCTGTCCGGCCAGGACAGTGACGATCGGACGATCGAATTGCTGCGTTCCGTGGGCATTCCGGATCCGGCTGCGCGCATGCGCGAATATCCGCACCGCCTCAGCGGCGGACAGCGCCAGCGGGTGATGATCGCGTTGGCCATGGCGTGCGAGCCGCGGCTGCTCATCGCCGATGAACCGACCACCGCACTGGACGTCACCATCCAGGCCCAGATCCTGGAACTGTTCGACAACCTCGTCGAACAGTCCGATCTGGGCGCCGTCCTGATCACCCACAACCTGGGAATCGTCGCGGGACACTGCGATCGAGTCGTCGTCATGTATGCCGGCCGGGTGATGGAGTCGGCTGATGTGCTCGACCTCTTCGCCAGGCCGGCCCACCCGTACACCCTGGGGCTGCTGCGTTGCGTGCCGCGACTGACCGCCAAGAGGTCGCGGGTCTTCCATGCCATTCCGGGCACGCCGCCGCAGGTGACGAAGGTCGCCGAGGGGTGCCCGTTTGCCCCCCGCTGCGAGCGGGCCACCGACCAGTGTCGCGAGGAGACCCCTCCGTTGCACGAAATCGAGCTCGGGCACACGATCGCGTGCTGGCATCCGGTCACCGAGCCGGTGGAGGTGGCGGTATGACAGACCAAGAGACGAAGCCGCTCCTGGAGGTCGACGACCTGGTCGTGCACTACCAGGTTCGTGGAGCAGGCAAAGTGGTCCGCAAGCGCGAGACGGTGCATGCGGTCGACGGCGTCAGCTTCACGCTCGGTGCGCACGAGACACTCGGCCTGGTCGGCGAGAGTGGCTGCGGGAAAAGCACCACCGGACGGTCCATCCTGCTCCTCGAAAAGCCGACCGAGGGCCGGATCCGCTTTGCCGGAAAGGACCTCGGGGCGATATCTCACCGCGAGCTGACCGGCCTGCGGCGACGGATGCAGATCGTCTTCCAGGACCCCATCGGTTCGTTGAATCCGCGGCACACCGTGGGCCAGATCATCCGTGAGCCGCTGCATGTGCATGATCTGCTGCCGAGAAAGCAGCAGAACGACCGGGTCGAGGAGTTGCTCGATCTCGTGGGTCTGCCCGCCGACGCGGTGTCCCGCTTCCCGCACGAGTTCAGCGGCGGACAGTGTCAGCGGATCGGGATCGCGCGCTCCCTCGCCGCCGAGCCGACGTTTCTGGTGCTCGACGAGCCGGTCTCGGCGCTCGATGTGTCCATCCAGGCGCAGATCCTGCAACTGCTCACGGACCTGCAGACCCGCCTCGACCTCTCCTATCTGTTCATCGCCCACGATCTGGCGGTGGTCGGCCAGATGAGCGACCGCGTCGCGGTGATGTACCTGGGCAAGATCGTCGAGATCGCCGACCGCGATTCGCTGTACGCACGCCCGCACCATCCCTATACGCAGGCGCTGTTTTCAGCGGTGCCGGTGCCAGATCCGACCGTGCGCCAGGATCGGGTCGTCGTTTCCGGCGAGGTGCCGAGTTCGCTGGCGCCCCCGGCCGGCTGCCGATTCCACACTCGGTGCCCGCTCGCCCAGGAACGCTGCCGGGTCGAAGAACCGAAGCTGCATCATGCCGGCGCCGGTCACGCGGTGGCCTGTCACTTCGCGGACGAGGCGATACGCATCAATCCGTTCGGCTCGACGGTGCCCGCCGAGGTCGAGGTGGACCTGCGAGGCGACGAGGGTGTCCAGCCCGGCGACCGGGCTGGCCTGCCTCGCCGCTAGGCCGGTGTCGAGGCCGCTCTCCCACCCACCCCTCCATGATCAAGAGGGGATTCGTACGGCGTTTCGTGCCGAAATCCCCTCTTGATCATGGAGGGGGGCGGTCCGGCCCTGGCCGTGCAACCCGCGCGACTCTGCGACGCCACCATGCAATACTTCGCGGGTGAATAGACCGGCTCCCGGCCGCCGAGGCACGCGCTGACCTGAGTCAGGGCGTGCCGGCCCCGGACATCGCAGATCATTTCTGCCGACACTGCCGACACAGCCGACGCCAGACCATTTCCTGACCGTCAGGGCAGCGACCTTTCCAACTCCCCGCTCGGTTCTTGGGAAGTAGCCCGGTCATGTTCTTCAGCCTTGCCCTGCTCGCGTTCTTCGCCATCGCCCTGCCCGACGCCATGTCGGGTGTGGTCTGGCCTTTCATGCGAGTCACGTTCGACGAACCCTTGGCGGCACTGAGCCTGGTCCTTCCGTTCGGAGTGGCCGCCACACTTGTGTCGACCACCTGCTGGACGTGGGCGGCGCGCCGGCTCGGTCTCGGCCGCCTGCTGGCCGGCAGCGTCGGCGTCTCGACGGTGGCTCTGCTGTGCTGTGCCATAGCGCCGGCGTACTGGGTCATCGTCGCCTGCGCCGTGTTGTTCGGGCTCTCGGCCGGCGCGATCGATGCCGCGCTGAACTCCTACGCCGCCCGACACTTCGGACCTCGCCAGATCAACTTCATGCACGCCGCCTACGGGTTGGGGGCCGCCGCCTCACCGCTGATCGTGTCCATCGTGGTGAACGCCGGTGCCAGCTGGCGGTGGGCCTACCTGGTCGTCATGGTCATCCAAGGCGCGTTGTCGGTGGTGTTCGCCGCCTCTTCGCGCCGCTGGAACGACACGGTGACCGCCGGCCGCAGCGGACAGTCATCGCAGTCCCCGTCGTCGCCGGATCGGCGCCGGTGGCGTCCGCCACCGGGGGCGGTCGTTGGGTTGTTGGTCGCCGCCGTGGATTGTGGCCTGGAGTCGGCGGTGGGCTTGTGGGCCTTCGTTTTCCTGCTCGACGCGATGACGCTTACGCCGGGAGCCGCCGGACTTGTCGTCTCCGGTTATTGGGCCGCCCTCGTCCTTGGCCGTGTTCTGCTCGGCGCCGTGGCCGAGCGGGTCGGGACCTGGCCCGTCCTGGCTGCGGCCACTTTCCTGGTCGTCGCTGCGGGTGCCCTGATCGTGTCGCATCAGCCAGTGCCCGCCGCGGCCGGCATTGTGCTGCTGGGCCTCGCGGTCGCCCCGATCTATCCGCTGCTGGTACTGACCACCGCTGAACGAACGACCGCCGGCTCGGTCGACCGACTTGTCGGCTTTCAAGCCGGCGCCACGACAGTGGGCGCGGTCACCTGCTCCAGCATCACCGGGCTCATAATGGGCACTAATGCCGCGTCGTTTGCGGGCTGCGTACTCGTCCTTGCTCTGCTGACGAGTGGGGGAATCTGGCTGCTGAGACCCGGGCAGCGGGCAACGAGCACCAGCAGCTAGCTTCGTGACGAGCGCTGACCCGTCCGGCTACAGCAAAGGAGCAGCGAGATGGAGTACACCCGCCTCGGTGCCACAGGACTGAAGATCAGCAGGCTCGCATTGGGCTGCATGAGCTACGGCGACCCCACCACTGAACGAGCACATGAGTGGGCCTTGATCGACGAGGAGGCGCAGCCGTTCTTCCAGCAGGCCATCGAATTCGGCATTACCTTCTGGGACACCGCGAACGTCTACCAGGCCGGCACTTCCGAGGAGGTCGTCGGTCGCGCGATCAAGCGCTACTCACGACGTGAGGACATCGTGCTGGCCACCAAGGTCTTCGGCAAGATGCACGACGGTCCCGGCGGGTCCGGCCTTTCCCGCAAGGCGATCATGGAACAGATCGACGCCTCACTGACTCGCCTCGGCACCGACTACATCGACCTGTACCAGATCCACCGCTTCGACCCTGACACCCCGGCCGCCGAGACGATGGAGGCACTGCACGACACCGTCAAAGCGGGCAAGGTCCGGTACCTCGGAGCGTCGTCGATGTACGCGTGGCAGTTCGCCAAGCTCCAGCACGCCGCTGACTTGGGCGGCTGGACCAGGTTCGTGTCCATGCAGAATCAGTACAACCTGCTTCGCCGCCAGGACGAGCCAGAGCTCATGGCGATGTGCGCCGATACTCGCGTCGGTCTGGTGCCCTACTCTCCGCAGGGCAAGGGTCGTCTTGCCCGGCCTTGGGGCGCCCAGTCCGTCCGCTCCAGCGTCGACCACGTCGTGCAGGCCTTCGACTCCCCGCTCGACGAGCCCATTGTCAACGTCGTACAGAAGCTCGCCGACGTTCGCGGCGCCACCATGGCCCAAGTCGCCCTCGCGTGGGTGCTGCGCAACCCGGCCGTCTCCGCCCCGATCGTCGGTGCGACCAAACCGCATCACCTTCCCGAAGCCGTCGCCGCCCTCGACCTAGAGTTGACCGACGATGAAGTCACCACGCTCGAGGAGCCCTACAGCGACCACGGCCCGTCCTGGTACTGAGCACTCACATACGGCTACAGACTGTCGATCACGCCGTCGAGCCACTCGATGACGGCTGCGACGATTGCCGGCATCGGCGGCGGATCGCCCTTACGTACCGCCAATCCGTGATCGGCGCCCGGTACGACGTGGACCTGCACCTGCTCCGGGAGGCCGGCCGCGCGCAACTCGTCCGGCGACCCGAACGGGTCCCGCTGCCCCTGTACCACCAGCACGGGCACCTCGACTCCCTGGAGCTCCGGTGCCCGGGACCGATCCGGCCGACCCGGCGGATGCAGCGGGAACGACAGCGCCAGCAAGCCGACCGCTCCGACCGTCGCCGCGCTGCGGCAACCGACTCGGGCACCACTGGACCGGCCACCGACGACCAGAGGCAGCTTGGCCAGCGTGTGGCGCCGTCGGAGCGCCCGCACCACCTCAGCCAACACGGCGTCCAGCACCGGCGCAGGCGCGGGCGGCCTGCGGCCCGCCATCCGGTACGGCTGGGTCAGCCGGCCAACGGCGTACCCGGCGGTGGTCGCCCCGTCCCGAACGGCCCGCAGGTCGCGGGCGTCGATCCCCCCGCCGGCTCCGTGGCCGAGCAGCAGGAGTGCGCGCGCGGGCCGCGGGGCGTCCAACGTCACCCGCGCGCGCCCTGCCGTCGTCTCGATCTCGATCTCGGTCGTCATGTCAGGTCTGCCGTGCAGCCTATCCACTTCGCGACTGCCCGGCTCCGGTCTGCGTGACGGTCGGGTGTGATCGGCACTGCCCCCGTTCTCAGGCTCGCTCGTACGTCGCAATGATCACGCCGGCTGTCGTGGGGACGCTGCGGACGAGGGCGAACTCGGTCAGCGGTGAGGTCTCGTCGAACATGCGATGCCCGATGCCGAGCACGATCGGGTGGATCAGCAGGTTGTAGCGGTCGATGAGCCTTGCGCCATGCAGGCTGCGGACAAGTTCGGCGCTGCCGATGATCGCGAGATTCGGGCCCGGTTCGGCCTTCAGGGTGGCCACCGAGTGTGTCGCGTCGCCGGGCAGCAGGATCGAGTTCTGCCACGCGTCGACGTCAGGCAGCGTGGTCGACGCGACGTATTTGGTCACCGAGTTCAGATGGTCTGTGAACGGGTGTCAGTCTGGTTCGGCCAGTAGCCGAGGAAGTCCTCCCAGGTACGGCGGCCGAACAGCATCGCCCCCGGCTCGGCCATGCCGCGGGCCATCTCCTTGCCCATCACCTCGTCCTGGTGCCGACTACCCCAGCCCCCGTTGGCGAAACCGTCATGGGCGTCCTCGTCCGCGCGTCCCGGACCCTGGACGACTCCGTCCAGCGTGACGTTCATGGTGACACTGATCCTGCGCATCCAATTACCTTCCGCTAGATGCGAGGCGGTTCTTCCGCCCCTCATCCACTACACGAACGCGACCCGGGCGAATCGACAGATCGGCTCGGACCTCTCCAGCTGTGGACGAGACGCACGGCGTCAGCAGGTCCCTTTCTCATCTGGCGCCGCAGATCGGTGATCCGAAACGCGATGACGTAGGCCTCCCGACAGATCTCACGCCCGGTCCGACGTTCGTACTCGCGTACGACGTCCTCGGTCAGCGGGTCAGGGTCTCGGAGCAGGGCGCGAAAGTCGAAGGACGCGGGACCCATGGTCACGCCGGAGAAGTCCCAGACACCGGAGAGCAATCCACTGTCGGGGTCCAGGACGATGTTGTCGCTGGTGAAGTCGTTGTCGAGCAGCATCCGGCCAACGAGCCGGCCCGAGAGGTCACGCGCCCGCGCGAGCATGGATTCGACGTCGGGCCGCACCGACGCGGGTACGTCGTTCGGATCGATCAGATCGGCTCGTGCCTCGAGCGAGAAGAAATCGGGTATGCCGATCGACGCTATTTCGGTCTCGGTCAGAGCCTCGTGCATGGCGACGACGTATTCGGCCATCGACGCCGCGAGCGCCCGCTGGTGTCCCCGCGTCCCCGAGAGGTAGCGGTCTCGGTCGAAGCTCCGGCCGACAATCTTGCGATAGGCGCAGAAGCGGCTGCGTTGACCGACCCACTCGACTCGAGGTATCTCGACCGGGAGCCGGCCGTCGAGCGCGGCGAGCAGGGCCACCTCGCGGTCGAGGTCGATCCAACTGCGGGGAAACCGATAGATCCACTCTGTGGTCTCGAGTACAAAGTTCTGGTCCCCGGCGCGGCGGACTGCGCCGACGAGGTCGACCCGTCGATCCTCCGCCTGTACGGCGTCGACCAACTCGGCAAGCGATGGTTCGTCGGTGAGCTCCATTACTCTCCCGGGGTCGTCATCGCGAGACTATCGGGCGAGCGAATCCTCACATCAACCGCTGCGCGGCTTCCTCGAGTTGCTCTGGCGGAAGCCCGAGCGTCAGCGGATCGCGGTCGGGCCGAGGGCCTTCAGCAGGTCGCTGGCCGCTGCTGTGACGTTCGCGGACGCGTCCGGGTAGCTGGCGTCGTCGGATTGGCGGCTGAGGATCACCGCGACGTACTGCTCCCGTGCGCCGAGGAGGGCGGTGCTGTGTAGCAAGTGGTACGGGATGTAGCCGAGCCACCCCTGCTTCGCCGCTACGTGGAGGGGCCGGACCCCCGCGGCCAGGAAGCCGAAGTCCTGATCGAAGCCATCCGCCAGGCCGTAGTGGGT
>DASXJE010000082.1 GCA_036497565.1 Mycobacteriales bacterium | reverse complement strand
GGAGGAACAGGGCGTCGCCGGCCGCGGTGAGCTCGACAAGGTGGACGCGTCGGTTGTCGGGGTCGCGACGCCGGGTGACCAACCCCGCCGACTCCATCGCATTGAGGTGGTGGGTGAGGGTCGCGCCCTGGATGCCGACCGCCTCGGCGAGCTCACGCTGGTTGGCCAGTTGCCGGCTCTTGAGCGAGATCAGCACCAACCACACCGGCTGGGATCCGCCAGCCCGGGTGAGTGCATCGTCGAACGCCCGGCTGACGACCTTCGCGGTACGGGCGAGCTCCAGACCGAGCGGCGGACGGGTGGGTCTGGGCATGCCAGCAGGCTAACACCATTCGCAGGTGTCGAACCGTTTGACATCGCACGATTAGATCTCTAACGTTCTGCCCATGAACGAGACTCTGGTGACGGGATCACCGATGCGGGACCGGGTGGCGCTGGTCGCCGGAGCGAGTAGGGGAATCGGCGCGGCCACTGCAGAGGCCTTCGCTGCGGCGGGCGCGTCGGTCGTCCTGGCTGCCCGCGACGCCGACGCACTGCGGTCGGTCGTCAGCCGGATCGAGGCGAAGGGAGGCCGCGCGATCGGTGTGCGCACCGACGTCTCGGACGTGGACTCGATGCGGGACCTCGTCGACCGGACCCTGACGACCTTCGGCCGGCTGGACGCGGCGTTCAACAACGCCACGGACGGCCCCCGACCGGCGCCACTCGCGGACATCGACCCGGCGGATTTCGATCGCGGGATCGCCACCAACGTCCGAGGCACGTTCCTCGGGATGAAGTTCCAGGTCCCGGCGATGCTCGCCGCCGGCGGCGGCGCGATCGTGAACATGGCCTCGACAGCCGGCCTGAGCGGCACAGCGAACCTCGCGGCGTACGTCGCGGGCAAGGCCGGGATCATCGGCCTGACCAAGGTCGCTGCGCTCGATTACGCCGACCAGGGCATCCGGGTCAACGTCGTCGCACCGGGCCCGATCCTGACCGAGCACCTCACCGCGGCCGGCCCGGAGGCGCAGCGGATGGCCGGCCAGTCGACCCCGATGCGGCGGGTCGGCTCGGCTGACGAGGTGGCGAACGTCGTGCTCTGGCTCTGTTCGCCGGAGCCCTCGTTCGTCACCGGAGCCGTGGTGCCGATCGACGGCGGGCAGTCCGCCGGCAACAAGCCACCGCAGATGTACCGGCAGGGGCAAGCGATGACTACCCCGGCCACCCACCAGCCCGACAGGAGGAACGCAGATGAGTGACGACATCCGCACCGAGGTGCTCGCCGTCGGTGCCCGGTGGGTCGACGTCGAGATCCGCGACCACGGTGCCACGGCGATCGCGATCGGGCACCATACCCAGCAGGCGACCTATCAGGGTCGTCCGGCGGACGGCCGATTTCGCACCACGCACGTCTTCGTCCGGGACGCCGGCCGGTGGCTGTTCGCCAGCCTGCACCTGAGCCAAGCCACTCCGCCGGCACCGCCGGCCTGATCGGGAGGATGCGAGAGATGAACGTCGAACTGGATCACACGATCGTGCGGGCCCGGGACAAGCAGCGGTCCGCTGCCTTTCTCGCCGACGTCCTCGGCCTGCCCGTCGGCGCACCGACGGGGCCCTTCCTGCCGATCGAGACCGGCAACGGGGTCACGCTCGACTTCATGGACGTGCAGCCGGCAACGATCTCGTCCCAGCACTACGCCTTCGCCGTCGCCGAGGAGGACTTCGACGCGATCCATGCGCGGGTCGAGGCGGCCGGGATCACCTACTGGGCCGACCCTGACCACAACCAGCAGGGTGCGGTCGACAAGCGGTCGGGTGGCGCCCGCGGCTTCTACTTCAACGACCCGGACAGCCACAACATGGAGGTCCTCACCCGGGCGGTCACAGCTGGATGAGGCCCGCGTTCGTCGGGGTGAAACCGCACGCGTCGAAGTAGAACGAACGCAGGTGGTCCTCGAAGTCGACGTGCAGCCACTCGCATCCGGCGGCGCGTGAGCCACGTACCGCCTCCGCGACGAGTTCCGCGCCGATCCCCTGACGTCGGACCGCCGCCGTGACCATCGTGTCGAGTGCGAACGCGTGCACCGACCCGTCCCAGGCGACGTTGACGAAACCGACGAGCCGGTCGCCCTGCCGGGCGCAGACCCAGCCGAGGCTGTGCCGCTGCACCTGGCCGCGCCAGTCATCAGGCAGCACCGCATGGCCGAACCCCTCGGCGTGCAGCGCGTTGACTTCGGCGTTGTCGAAGTCGCCGCGCCACTCGTAACGTGTCGGCTGGGTCGGCATTTGCCCTGTGTACCAACCGGTGACGGACCAGTCCACGGAGTTCTAGGGTGGCCGGATGATTACCGCGGTTCACACCCTCGTCTACGCCGATGACCCCGACGCCGCGCGGGCCTTCTTCCGGGACGTCCTCGGATGGCCACACATCGACGCCCACGGCGGATGGTTGATCTTCCGGACCGGGCCGTCGGAGCTCGGCGTACACCCGACGTCGAACGAGAGCGGCGGCGAGCACGCGACGATCGGGCAGCACCACGAGATCACGCTCATGTGCGACGACATCGCCGCGACCGTCGCCGAGCTCGAGGCCAAGGGCGCCGAGTTCACCCGCGGGATCCGCGACGACGGATTCGGGCTGACGACCGCGGTGAGGATCCCGGGCGCCGGCGACATGCTGCTCTACCAGCCCCGGCATCCGGCGGCGTACAACCTCTGAGTGCACGACAAAGGGCCCGATTCCCCTCCAAACCCGACGGGTAAGCGGCGATCAACCGGGTAGACACCACCTCGGTCCACACACAGAACACCAACCGACGGGTCCCGCGCGGCCCGGAGAGGGGCTCATGACGGCGACCCACGACGCGACGGCGACTCGGTCCACCGGGAGTCGACGTACCCAGGCGTTTCTTCGGCGGATGACCCTCGCGACCGGTGGCGGCATGTTCATCGACGGCTTCATCTTCGCGTCGTTCGCAGCCGCTCTGGCCGGCAAGGGCATGAACGACGCCCTCGGCGTCAGCACCGGGTGGGCCCAGCTGATCTCGTCCTCGACCCTGGTCGGGACGTTTTTTGGTGGGCTCGTGCTCGGCTACGTGACCGACCGGCTCGGCCGGCGACCCATGTTCACCATCGACCTGAGTGTCTTCCTGACCTGCTCGATCCTGATGTTCTTCGTGACATCGAACTGGCAGGTGCTCACCCTCGGCCTGATCATGGGCCTGGCGATCGGCGCCGACTACTCCATCGGATCGCCGCTGTTGAGCGAGTTCACCCCGTCCCGGCGTCGTGGTCACTTCCTGGGGGTGCTCGAGATCGGGTGGAACGTCGGTTACGTCGTCGCGTTCCTCATCGGCTACGTGATCAACACGCATTTCCCCGGTGCGTGGCACGTCACGCTCGCGGCCAGTGCTGTTCCCGCCGTCATCTGTCTCGTGATCCGGCATGGGCTGCCGGAGTCGCCGCGTTGGCTGTTCTCCAAGGGCCGGAGCGAGGAGGCCGAGGCAATTCTTCGCGACGATGTCGGGGTCGACCGGCTCGGGGACTTCGCCCGGGAGGAGAAGGCAGAGACCCGCTGGCGCGTCCTCGTAAGCCCGGATTACCTGCTGCGTACGGTGTTCGCCTGCACCTTCTGGATCTGCATCGTGCTGCCGTACTTCGCGCTGACGTTCTTCCAGGCCGAGGTGCTCGGCGACATCGGGCTCGGTGACAACGCGCTCGCCGGTGCCCTCCTCGGGACGGTGGTCGCGCTGACCGGCGCGGTCGTCGGCTGGCGGATCGTCGACCGGGTCGGACGTCGGAAGATCCTCATCGCCCCGATGTTCGTGTGCGCGGCGTTCCTGCTGACCGTGAGCTTCGCGTCCCACCTGCCGGTCGTGCTCGCGGCGTTCTGCTTCTTCGGGTACCTCTTCAGCTACGGCATCATGAGCATCCTGCCGGGCATCTACCCGATGGAGGTCTTTCCGACCTCCGTACGGACGTCCGGCGTCGGACTGGCCTCAGCGGCCAGCCGGGTCGGCGCGGCGATCGGAACCTTCGGTCTGCCGTGGGTCCTGGCCCATTGGGGTCTCCCGCCCCTGATGATCATCATGGCGGTCGTGTCGGTGATCGGCGGTCTGACGTCGTTGCGATGGGCGCCGGAGACCAACGGTCGGGAGCTGTCGGAGACCGCGCACCGCGACAACACCGGCTCAGCTCGCACGTCGGTGGCGGTCGAGGATCTCGCGGCGTAACCCGGCTCCGGACGTGTTCAGCGCCGTGAAGATGCGCGGGGTGAGGCCGTCGGTCTGCGACGTGAGGGCCAACGCGAGGTGCTCGACGCCGAGGTAGTGGTCGTGCAGCCGCTGGGCCTCGCGCAGCGATCGCTCGAGGCAGGCCTTGGCCTGCGGGGTGAAGGGGATGTGCCCGCGGACCTCGCGGACCTCACGGTCGCCGCGACGGCGCCACCAGTGCCGTGATCGACGGGCGGACGGCGTACGGACGGCGTCTGCTCCGAAGGCGGCCTGCAGGCTGTCGCGCACGAGGTCGACGTCTATCCCGATGGAGGCCAGGGCGTCCCGGTCCAGCGACTCGATCGGACCGGCCCCGAGCAGCCGGCGCAGCGCGGTCTCGACGTCGTCCGGGGCGACACCCCGCGCCCGGAAGATCTCTCCGGCGTCGGCGTCGGATCCCGCGATCGCGAGCAGCAGGTGCTCGGACCCGATGTGATGGTGGCCCAGCCGGCGCGCGTGATCCTGCGCGTCGACCACGACGGCCCGGGCGTGGTCCGTGAAGCGTTCGAACATCACCGTCTCCCTGTCCGCCGGCCGTGCTTGCGGTGCACGGCTTGCTTGCTGACCCCGAGTCGGGTCGCGATCTCCTGCCAGGACCAGCCGCGGTCGCGGGCGTTGTCGACCTGCAGTGCCTCGAGGTGCTCGGCCAGATGCCGAAGCGCCGCCACCGCACGAAGTCCGACGTCCGGATCGTTGCTGGCCGCTCCTGTGGTGAGCTCAGCGGTCGTCGTCATGGCGTCAGCATATGTTGACGGTGGACTCGCGTCAACACATGCTGACGATTGCCTTGTCGTCAGCCCTGCCAGCGGACCTCGCCGTCGTGGACCGTGTCGGTCGGGGTAAGGCCGATCCACCGGGCCGAACGGCCGGCGACCTGCTGTGCGTACGTCTCGCGAAGCTCATCCAGCGTGGCGGGCCGGCCCCCGGTGAGGGTGTGCAAGCGGGAATCGTCGAGGAGTGGCGCCATCTCGTCGGCATGCTCCAGCCGTAATGGCTCGAGCACGAGCCGCGCACCCACAAGGCGCGGGTAGCTCGAGTGATCAGCCGTGGGTGGACACCCCGGAGAAGAGGCCGCTCACCGACTCGCCGAGGTGGATCCGGCGGATCGCCTCGGCGAACAGCGGCGCCACTGACCGGACCTGCAGGTGGTCGGCGGCCGTGTCCGGCCGGGGCGGGACCGTGTCGGTCGTCACGATCTCGACCATGTCGGTCTGGGCGGCGAGCCGTTTCATCGCACCGCCGGTGAAGAGCCCGTGCGTACAGGCCAGCGAGATGCGCCCGACCCCGCGCTCACGCAGCCGGTTCAGGAGCTCGATGACCGAGCCGCCGGTGGCAATCTCGTCGTCGAAAATGATGACGTTCTTGCCCTCGACCTCGCCGACGACGGCGTCGATGACGACATGATCGTCGGAGATCCGTTGTTTGCTGCCCGCGGCGACGGGAAGGCCGAGCAGCCGCGCGAACTGGGTCGCCGGCTTGGCATTGCCGAGGTCCGGCGAGACGACCACGGTGTCGGACAGGTCCCGGCCGCGAAAGTGGTCCGCGAGTTCGGCCACCGCCGTCAGATGATCGACCGGAATGCTGAAGAAGCCGTGCACCTGCGGAGCGTGCAGCGTCATGGTGAGCACCCGGTTCGCTCCCGCGGCGGCCAGCAGATCGGCGACCAGCCGGGCACCGATGGAGATCCGCGGCGCGTCCTTCTTGTCCGAGCGGGCGTAGGCGTAGTGCGGAATCACCGCAGTGATCTGGTTGGCGGAGGCGCCACGGGCGGCGTCCAGCATGAGCAGCAGTTCGACGAGGTGTTCCTGCACCGGCGGAACCAGCGGCTGGATGATGTAGACGTCGCGTTGGCGGCAGTTCGCCCGGAGCTGGACCTGCAGACAGTCGTTGCTGAACCGGTGCACGAGGGTCGGGGACAGCTCGCTGCCCAGCAGCGAGCAGATCTTCTCGGCCAGATCGGGATGCGCACTTCCGGTGAAGACGACAATCTCGTCCATGGCGACGCCAGCCTACTCAGGTTCGCGTTCGTCGGTGTCGGCTTCGGCTTCGTCACCGGGTTCGGGCGCGGCGGGTTCTTCTTCCGGTGGTACGGGCGGCGATGGCTCGTCATTGTCCGGCAACCGGTGGCCGTCGGCGTCCTCGCGGCCGCTCAGGTACTTCGCCGCAGCGTTGATGGAGGCCACGACAGGGACGCCGAAGATCGCCCCGGGCAGTCCGGCGAGCAGAGCAGCACCGGTCAGCGTGATCGCGATCGCCAACGGGTGCAGATGCACGTATCGACCGACGACCAGGGGCTGCAGCAGATGGCCCTCGATCTGGTTGCTGACCACGAGTACGGCGAGCACCACCACGCCGGCGATCGGGCCGACCGTCAGCATCGTCACCACCACGGCCAATCCGCCGAAGATGACCACACCGATGATCGGGATGAAGCTACCGATGAAGACGAGCACGGCCAGCGGGGCGACCAGCGGCACACCCACGATGGTGAGCGTGACCCCCATGACGATCCCGTGGAACGCCGCTACGACGAACGTCCCGCCGATGTAGCCGGTCAACGTGCTCCACGCCCGCCCCCCGGCCTCGTGCACCCGCGTGCGGGAGGTGCGCGGGAAGAAGGCCACCAACCAGTTCCAGATGTTCTTGCCGTCGTAGAGCAGGAAGAACGTGATGAAGAAGGTGAGGACGGCGAAGGTCGCGACGTCTGCGACGGTCCGCCCGGCCGTGACGACACCCGACGCGACCGTGGAGGAGTGTCGGCTGAGGAAGTCGGTGATCGACTTCCCGACGTTGTCGACCGAGCTCGCCCGCAGGTGGAGCGGCCCCGTGATCAGGAAGTGCCGGACCTCCGTGCTGATCTTGTTCACCTGCGTGACCAGCTTCGGATACTCCTCGCTGGCGCGGTTGCTCGCGAAGAGTCCGATGCCGCCGAGCAGTGCAAACGCGAGGAGCAGGACACCCCAGGTCGCGACCACCCGCGGAAAATGGGCCCGTCGCCGCAGCAGGCTGACCGCGGGCGTGAGCAGTGCGCAGACGAGGGTCGCAGTGAACAGCGGCAGGACGACCAGCCACAGCTTCTCCATGAGCAGGAAGAGGCCGTAGAACGCCGCCGCCACGACGAGGAGGCGCCACGCCCACGCCGCGCTGGCCTCCAGCAGGTTGGAGACCCGGAACGGCTGGCCCGGCATGGGGTGCCGGTCCTGGTCCTCCTCCGGCGTCCTCGTCGTCACCGCCGGATAGTACGGGGACCGACCCCGGCTCCGCTCAGTCAGCCATGAGGAAGACCTGCTCCATCGGCGCCCACCACTGCCCGGGTGCCGCGCCCGGCATCGGCTGCTGACACGGGCCGGTGACCTCCCACCACAACCGGGTCGCCTCGTCGTCGGCCATCGCGGCCAGGTCCGCGTCGAGATCGTCGCCGTCGTACTCGAAGTAGCTGAACAGCAGGTCTCCGTGCAGGTGGATCGAGTAGTTACGGATGTGGCTCCGGCGGATCCGGTCGAGCACCTGCGGCCAGACGTCGGCGTGCAGCCGCTTGTACTCCTCGATCCGCTCCGGCCGGACCCGGATCACCTGGGCTACCCGCTGCATGCTCAGGTCAGGAAAAGTTCGATGACCGGCACCTGGACGTCGGGCCGCTGCACCGGAAGGTCGAGGGTCACGGTGTCAGCCGAGAGGCCGCCCATCGTCGTATTGACGGCGGTGGCGTCCGGGTCGATGACCCGCATGCCGACCTCGGACCCGTCGTGCAGGAACTGCGCGTAGTCGACGTGGCCGGCGAGCCCGGGCAGGTGCAGGTGTCGGAACGGCCAGCCGAAGACGTGCAGGTAGAGCCGGTCTCCGCGCTGCGTGTAGCGGCAGTCGGGTGGTGCGACGAACGAACTCGGGCCGCAGCCATAGATCGACCGCTCGTGCAGTCGCATCCACTCGCCGATCTGGTGCAGCCGGTCGGTCGCCCGCGGCTCGAACTCACCGCGCGCATTCGGCCCGACGTTGAGCAGCAGGTTGCCGTCTTTCGCGACGCTGTCGACGAGCATCCGGACCAGCAGGTCGGCGGACTTCCAGTCGAGGTTGTCGCGGTCGTAGCCCCAGCTGCCGTTGAGGGTCTGGCACGCCTCCCAGCGCACCGGCTGCCCGGCGACGCGCATCGGCTCGGCCGGCTGGTACTGCTCGGGAGTCACGAAGTCACCCGGGATGCCCAGCCGGTCGTTGACGATGATCTCCGGCTGCAGTTCGCGGACCATCGCCAGCAGCTGCTCGGACCGCCACTCGGCGGCACCCTTGCCGCCCCACACGCGGTCGGCGTAGGAGAAGTCGAAGAACAAATAGTCGATGGTGCCGTAGCGGGTCAGCAGCTCCCGGACCTGGCCGTGCAGGTAGTCGGCGTAGCGGGACATGTTCCCGGACGCGGCGGTATCGGGGCCGTCGTCACGTTGCGGATGTAGTCCGTCGACGGGGAAATCGGGGTGATGCCAGTCGATCAGCGAGTGGTAGAAGCCGACCCGCAGACCCTCGGCCCGGCACGCCTGCACGAACGGCCCGACGAGGTCCTTGCCGCCCGGGGTGGACGCGACCGAGTAGTCGGTCAGATCGCTGTCCCACAGGCAGAAGCCCTCGTGGTGCTTGGTCGTGAGTACGGCGTAGCGCATGCCGGCGGCGCGCGCCTGCGCCGCCCACCGGGCCGGGTCGTAGAGGTCGGGATCGAAGTGCCGGAGATAGCGCTCGTAGTGGCGGTCGTCGAGCCGCTCGCGGTTCTTCACCCACTCGTGCCGGGCGGGCAATGCGTACAGACCCCAGTGGACGAAAAGTCCGAACCGCGACTCGTCAAACCAATGCATGGCTCGGCACCCTACCGAGCCCCGGTATCCTTCGCGCGGTGACCAGCACTACGACTGAACCCATGTGGGCCGCCCGTTTCCGCGCCGCCCGCGTCACCCTTCCCGACTGGGCCGATGATGCGCCGGACCGGTCCGTGTATGCCTCGAACGCCAGCGGCGTGGTCGAGATCTACGCCTGGGACCGCACGGCCGACACCCATCGACAGGTCACCGACCGACCCAACGGGACGATGATCGCCGACATCGACCCGGCCGGGGAGCAGGTCTGGTGGTTCGCCGACACCGACGGCGACGAGTGGGGCGTATGGATGACGCAGCCGTTCCGCGGCGGCCCCGATACGCCGGCGGTGCCCGACCTCGGACCGTCCTACCCGGGCGGGCTCGAGATCGGCCGGTCGAGCGTCGTGGTGGGTCGGTCGACGGACGACGGCTCCAACGTGCACCTGGTGCACGGGGGCGCGCCCTCGACGTTGTACAGCCACGCCAACGACGCCCACGTCGGCGGACTGTCCCGGGACGAGACCCTCGTGTGCATCGCCCACTCCGAGCATGGCGACTCCCGGCACATGGCACTGCGGGTGCTGCGGGCGGACGGATCCGGGGCCGTCGCAGACCTCTGGGACGGACCGGGCAAGGGCCTGGAGCCGGCCGGCTTCGCGCCGGTGGCCGGCGATCAGCGGTTCCTCGCCATCCACGAACGCCGTGGTCGGCCGGAGCTCCTCGTCTGGGATCCGGTGTCGGGTAGCCAGGAGGAGATCGCCCTGGATCTGCCCGGCGAGGTCTACGCCGACTGGTACCCCGACGGCACCGCGCTGCTGGTCGGCCACGACCATGCCGCGCGCAGCGAGCTCTACCGGTACGACCTCGCGAACCGGTCACTGTCGCGGGTGCACACTCCGCTCGGCGTGGTGTCCGGCGCGACCGCGCGACCCGACGGGGCGATCGAATTCGCCTGGTCCTCCTCGGAAGCACCGCCCGCGATCCGTGACGCGGGTGGCGCTGTGGTGCTCGAGGCTCCCGGAGCGACTGCTCCCCGATCCGTCCCGGTCGAGGACGCCTGGATCGACGGCCCCGGCGGTCCGATCCACGCTCTCATCGCGCGACCGAGCGACGGTCCCGCGCCGTACGCCACGGTGTTCGCGATCCACGGCGGCCCGTCCGCCGCCGACGTCGACGCCTTCCGCCCGCGCCGGGCGGCCTTCGTCGACGCCGGTTACTGCGTCGTGCACGTGAACTACCGGGGCTCGACCGGCTACGGCTCGACGTGGCGCGACGCGCTCGAGGGGCGGCCGGGGCTCACCGAGCTCGACGACATCGCCGCCGTACGCGCCTGGATGATCGACCAGGGCGTCGCAGACGCCGATCGCTGCATCCTCGAAGGTGGCTCGTGGGGCGGCTATCTCACCCTGCTCGGCCTCGGCGTCGAGCCGAAGGCGTGGGCCGCCGGTCTTGCGGCCGTTCCGGTGGCCGACTACGTCGCGGCGTACGAGGACGAGATGGAGCCGCTGCGCGCCTTCGACCGCGCCATCTTCGGCGGCTCGCCGAGCGAAGTGCCCGAGGTCTACGAGCGCTGCTCGCCGATCACCTACGTCGATGCGGTGCGGGCGCCGGTGCTGGTGCTGGCCGGGGCAAACGACCCGCGCTGCCCGATCCGGCAGATCGACAACTACCTGGGCCGCCTGAACGAGCTCGGTAAGCCGCACGAGGTCTACCGGTTCGATGCCGGTCACGGCAGCCTGGTCGTCGACGAGCAGATCCGTCAGATGGCGGCCGAGCTCGACTTCGTCGGGCGACACGTGCCGGCGCGCCGCTAGCCGACTCCGCCCGGTTGCCGGACGCGACCCACCCCGAAGCCCACCCCCTGCCTCACCGCCCTGTGCCCTTGCGTCGCTAGGCGGAGCAAGGGCACAGCAAACCAGGCAGCCCACCTGTGCCCTTGCGTCGCTAGGCGGAGCAAGGGCACCGCAACCCACGCAGCGCAGCTGTGCCCTTGCGTCGGTGAGCGGAGCAAGGGCACAGCGATCCGGCGGACTTGATGTCCGCGGGGCGGGTGGCCGCACGGTCCGAAGCTCGGGCCGCGAAAGTGACAGAGCCTCGGGCCATCCTTGCGGCATGGCAGAGGTGGCGAACATCGACCCGTCCGGCCTGGTGCGTCGAGTCCGGCGGGCGGCCGACCTGAGCCAGCGGCAGCTTGCGGCGCTTGCCGGAGTCAGCCCGGCCTGCATCGCCAGGATCGAGACCGACGCCGCGTCAGTGCGCGTCGACCTGTTCCAGACGCTGCTTGCCGCCGCCGGTCTGCGCCTCGCGGTGCTCGACGGTGACGGTAAGGAGGTGGCGCCGATGCGGGCGGACGGGCTGCGCAACGGCGCCGGGAGCCGGTTCCCCGCCTATCTGGATCCGGAGCCGCTCGCCCGACGGACCTGGAGTTACCGGTCCCGGTACACCCGCCCGAAGCCGGTCGTCGTCTGCGATCAGCGCGCACGCCGGGATGCGCGTCGGAGGCTCGACGGGACACCGGACAACCACCCAGGACCCGAGGCACTCCGGCTGCCGCGACTGACTCCTCGCCCCGACCGCCCGATGCCGGATCCGTGCCGGTGCGGCCCGGAGTGTGAGCGGCACTGCGTCGCCGCATGCGATTGCCAGTGCGAACCCGCATCGCCGGACAGATTGGCGGGCGTCAGCCCAGCTCGGCCGCGACCAGCTCTGCGATCTGGGCCGTATTGAGCGCCGCGCCCTTGCGGAGGTTGTCACCGACCACGAAGAGATCGAGCGTGTTCGGGAAGTCGAGCGCCTGCCGGATCCGCCCGACGTAGGTGGGATCCGTGCCGACCGCCTCCGCCGGCGTCGGGAACACCCCGGCCTCCGGGTCGTCGAGGACCACGACGCTCGGCGCCGCCTCCAGGGCCGCGCGGGCCTCGCCCACCGAGACCTCGGTCGCGAACGTGGCGTGGACGGCGAGC
>DASXJE010000081.1 GCA_036497565.1 Mycobacteriales bacterium | reverse complement strand
GTCCCTCAGAAGGAACACTGACCCGACACAGGCAAACCACAGCTCGCGCGGGCACCATCGCTCCCATGCATCCCACTGCCCGAACCAGGGCCCGAACCGAGATCCGAACCGAGGCTCCCGGCGCGATGCCCGCGCCCCGGGACGGCTCCCCCGGGTCCCACTCCCCCGGGGTTCTGCTCGACCGCGAGGATGCCGCCGAGCTGGCGAAGCTTCTGACCCTCATCGGCGACTGGCTGGAAGGCCCCGACGTCACGGTGCTGGCCGCCTCATGGCGCCGCTTCGCCGGTACCGGCCAGGACATCGACGAGCTCAAGGCCGACCTGGGCAGTTTCGTCGCCGCCCTGAGCTAGGCCAACGCGTCCAACTGGCGGACGACCGCGTCCAGCGGTGCCGAGGTGGGCTCGGCGGGCGTTGGGGTCCGCCCGGGCACTAGGTAGGCGAGGCACTTCCGGTGACCTCGGGGGGGGGTAGGTGGTCGAGTGTCTTGTCGTGGCGGGGGCCCTTCCAGCTGGGATGCCGTAGGTAGCCCTCCGCAGCTCCTCACCGACCCCGACCAGACTCCGCCGGTGCAGCTGAAGGACGAGCCCTGGGGCGGGGGCCGAGCTGTTCCAGACCCGAACGCCCATGATCGGATGCAGCTTTGAAAGCGAGAGCGAGCACCGATGGCACCCCTGCGCTCAGGCGCCGGATACTGGGAGAATGCCAAGGGACGATCTTGAAACTGGGCGATAGCAAGGCCACCCAGATCAATGGAAGCCAACGCCCTGAACTGCACTTATTACCCACGCCGCAGGCAGGACGGCGAACCGTACCTAATTCGGGACGAAGAGGTCGTGGTTCGAATCCCGCCAGCCGACAGCAACAAAGGCCCGCATCAGAAAGGCATCACGCCGGTACGAGGGGATCAGAACCGCCGCCGTCCCCGTCCTCCTCTCGCGCCGCCATCGATGCCACCGCCGAAGCCATACTCAACGGCGGCACAGCCATCACAGCGATGTCGGTGCCCCAGCTATCCGAGTAAGTCCGGCGTCGCGGTGACAGGCCTGGGGCGGGCGACCTCGTCGGCGGGGCGGCGACCACCGCGATCCGGCCCGCGCGAACCCGGGTGGGTCGGATAGTTGTGAATGACCTGTGGATCTCGGCCGCGGTGTGACACCTGAGGGACTCACAGCGTTGTCTCAAGGGAGAGCAGATCATCGAGTTTTCGGGGGCCGTGATGCGTCAATCTGTTCGTCCGCGCTGGTTGGCCCGGCTGATCGGGTCGGTGCGGGGACAGCGCCGTCCCGAGGACGCCGGCGCCACCCGAGAGCTCAGCGGGTCGCCGGTTCGTCCGGGCCCGCCTCCCGGCCCGATCCCCACCCGTCCGCTGTACCAGCCTCGGCCGTGGGTCCCCCCGACCGAGGCGAACCGGGCACCGAACTCCGCCCCGACGCCGGACGCCGAGTCGACCTCCACGCGCCCGATCATCACGCAGTCGCCCGACCAGGGCCGGGCAACACCGGGCCGGCGTGCCGGTACGTCATTCAAGCGACCCGGTTGGCTGGTGCTCGGGCTGGCGGCCGCCGTGCTGATCGCCCTGGCCGGCGGCTACCTGATCGTCACCCGGAGCGGCGGCCCTCAGGTCGGTGGCACGGCCGGCGCGGTGGGCAAGCCGGAGGCACTGGCCAACTGCACCGCCACCGTCACCGACGCCTCGAGTGCGCGCAGTGCATTCGAGGGCGCGCAGCCCGGCAGCCGGATCTGCCTGCAGGGCGACCTCGGCAACGACGAGCTGCAGCTACGCCGCTCGGGCACTTCCCAGCAGCCGATCACCATCCTCGGCGGCGGCACCGCCACCACCGGCCAGATCTCCGTGCGGGGCGACCACGTCGTCGTCGACGGGGTCCAGCTGTCGAAGCCGCGCTCACCCGGGTTCCAGCTGATCGGCAACGACATCACCGTGCGCGCGAACGTGATCGACAGCCCGCAGGTGGTCAAGAAGAACGACGACGGTGACGGCATCCGGTTCTTCGGCAACGACATCAAGATCGTCGGCAACCTGGTCAGCAACGTGAAGAACCTCAACGGCCAGGACGGCAACCACGCCGACGCCATCCAGACCTTCGCCACCTCCGACGAGACCGGCCCGAGCCAGCGCGTGCTCATCGACAACAACCGGTTCGAGAACGTCGACAACATGTGCCTGATCGCCGAAGGCCCGGACAGCGAGGCCGGCGACGGCACCGGGGAAGGCAGCTCCAGCAACTTCACCGTCACGAACAACTACTGCGACAACGGCGCCGGCCAGGCATTCTTCTTCGACGACATCAGCGGTGTCACGCTCACCGGCAACACCGTCGTCGGCAAGATCGACAAGGCGTTCTCACTGCAGAACAACTCGACCAACGCCACGATCCGGGACAACAACATCGGTCCCAAGGTCGGCTTCCAGGTCGGCATGGACGACTCGTCCCAAGAGGGCTACAACGGCCCCGAGCCCGAGGGAGCCCCGTGAGTGCCCATTCTCGCTACTCTGGGCCCGGCCCGCCTTGCCGCTCCGCTCCCGGCCGCCACCCGGCACATCCGGCGAAGCCGTTTGATCTATCGAGGCCGAAGGTTGCCGCTGCTGTCAGTCGTCCGTCGGCAACGGCGGGAACTCGGAAGCGGCGGTCGCCCGCCCCGGAGGGAACACCTCGCACAGGACTCGCCTGTCGCCCTGGAGGTCTCCCATGGAGAGTGCCTGGTCGATCGTGAGGCCGCCGACCGCGAGCCCAATGATGACCTCCGGCGCGGCGGTGAAGATCGTGTCCGGCTGCTGATCGGGCCGGACGATCACACTGGGACCGTCCTCGTCGATGCGCAGGATCATGAGGAAGCCGTCCGTCTCGACGCCGAGCTCCACCGAAGGGGTCGCAGCCATCCCCCGCAGCAGGCCGGGGAGAGCGAGCGCCAGCCAGCGCGGCTGGAACGAATCGCCGCCACGTCCTGTCAGCAACAGCGGCGCGCCCCACCTGCCGAGCGCCTCCATCGGTTCGCGGAGCCCTGCGCCCCAGGGCGTGAGCGCGTAGACGACGCCCGCTTCCTCCAGGCGGCGCTCGACGATCCCGTTCGCCTCCAGGGTCCGCAGCCGTTCCGCCAGGAGGTTCGTCGCGATTCCCGCGAGCGAGGCCTTCAGCTCGGTGTAGCGCATCGGACCGGGAAGCAGCTCCCGCACGATCAAGAGGGTCCAGCGGTCGCCCACGATGTCCAAGGCGCGCGCGAGTCCGCAGAACTGCCCGTAAGAACGGGGCTTCTTCGAGCCCTGCTTGACTTTATCCATCGTAGTTGATTTTATCAACCACACGGACAGATGTCGAGCAGAGGAGATCCGCGGGGAGATGAGTATCAGTTGGCTGGCCGTCGCGGTGGCGACCGCGGTCGGGATGGCAATAGCCATGGTCTGGTACGGGTGGGCCTTCCTCGGCGTCTGGAGGGAGCTGACGGGCGTGACCGAGGAGGATTCCAAGAGAGCCGGCAAGCGCCCGCTCGCAATCCTCCTGGCGTCGATCCTCGTCACGGCGCTGGTGCTCGCCGCCGGCTGCTCCCTCGCGTCGGGCTTCTTCGCCAGCGATCCGCTCTGGCTCGATCTGGCCGTCGGATTCGTGACCTCGCTCGGGTTCTCGCTGACGACTCTGGTGCAGCACAACGCCTTCGAGCAGAAGCCGGCGCGGCTCACCGTGATCAACAGCGCATACCAGCTGACGTTGTTCCTGGGTATGGCCCTCGCCATCGGGTTGCTGCAGTAACACTGGGAAGAAGTACTGGCGACAGCAATCCTCGCCCTCGCTGATCGGACCCTTCGGCCGCGCAGCAACAGCCAGATCGATGTACTCGTCGCAACAAGGCACCGGTTCCGCATCCACGGCCGCGCGACCGCACGCAACCTCGACGCAGTCCTCAGGGTGGCCCTCGCTGTCGCCGACGCCGTCGAGCGGGAGGTCCGAGCCGGCCGGCTACCCAGTCGTGCTCGGCGGGGACTGCACTATCACGCTCGGCGTAGTCGCGGGGCTCCAACGCGTCCACGACGACGTTCAGCTCGCCTACTTCGACGGCGATGCGGATCTCAGCTCTCCGGAGCGCACTCGTAGCGGCATCCTCGACGCGACCGGCATCGCTCACCTGCTCGGAATCGCCGATACGCCGCTGGCCCGGATCGGACGCACGTTCCCGATGCTTGCCGAACACCAACTGGTGCTCCTCGGCTACGACCGAGGTGACCCTGATAGCTACGACGAGGGCGCCTTGGCCGCCCGACCCGCGCTGAGACACTTCAGCGACGCCGAGGTCAACCCGAACGACGTCACGTACCCGGCAATGACGAACGCATGTGAGGGATGACGATAGCTCGATTCACCAATCAAGTTCGAGTTTACGGTCGAATCCTGGCAGTATCGGGTCGTGCCACAGGAGACAGCCCCTCTGGGGCGCCGTGATCGCCGCAAGCTCGAAGCTCGCCGACGCCTGATGGCGGCGGCTCGGCGGATCATCGCCGAACGCGGCGAGGACAACCTGCGCATCGGCGACGTCACGGAGATGGCGGACCTCGGATTCGGCACCTTCTACAGCCACTTCGAGTCCAAGGATGCGATCGTCGAAGCGGTCCTGACCGAGGTCCTCGACAGCGCCGCCGCCGCGATCGGCGCGCGAGCGCTTGAGTTCACCGATCCGGCGGAGACGGCATCGTTCTCCTACCGGCGGTTCGTACGGTTCGCCCGCGACGAGCCGGAGCTGGCCGGCGTGCTGGTCAAGCTCGTCGGCGCTGACGCACTGTTCGAGAACTCGCTGCTGCCCTACGCCCGCAAGACCCTGGAACGCGGCATCAGCAGCGGCCGATTCCACATCGAGGACCTGGAACTCTGCCTGACATCGGTCGCCGCCGCGGCGTTCGCCGCGATCAAGGGTGTGCTTGCCGGTCGGGTCGGACCTAACGCCGACACCGCCGGGGCGGAGATGATGCTGCGCGGCTTCGGTGTCGACGCCGCGTCCGCACGGGAGATCTCCCACCGCCAACTACCAGAACTCGATCTGCCGTCAACCGATTGACAGCAATCAGCTCTGCCCATTCCCCCGGCTCGCCGGATCGGCTGCTCAGAGCATATTTCGATCGGTGAATCGAAGTTGAACATCTGATCAGTTTTGGCTAATGTGCTGTTCGACGGATGGGGACGACATGACCGGACCGAGCACCGATACCGCTGCGGGCACGACGGTGGACGCCAGCGATCCGCTCTTCTACACCGAGGCGAACCGGCCGGCCTACCTGCACATCCACGCCGACGACCCGGTGTACTGGGTCGAGGCCGAGTACACGCAGCCGTTCTGGAACGTGTGCCGCCACGAACTGATCCGGCAGGTCGGCCAGGACGGCGAGCTGTTCACCACCGAGTTCGGGGTGCACCTCAACGCCGCCGCCTTCGACGTCAAACGGGACCTGCAGTCCTCCAGCAGCCTCACCGCGGAGCTGCCGGTGGCCCTGCGGCCGGCCAACATCATGGACGCCGCGGGCCACCGCCGGCTGCGTGTCCCGATCAACCAGCATTTCCGCCCGGCCATGGCCGCGCAGCTCGAACCCGCCATCCGCGCAGAGATCCGGGACATCCTGGACGCGATCGAGCCCGGGCAGGAGGCCGACTTCATGCGGGCCTTCGCCACCCGGGTCCCACTCCTCGCCACCACCCGGCTGCTCGGGGTCAGCACCGACCGCGAGCACGACTTCGAGATCTGGGCGAACACCATCCTGCAGTCCTTCGAGCCGGGTGCCACACCCGACTTCGGCGCCATCGGCGACATGGTTGGGTTCTTCGCGGGCGAGGTCGCCGCCCGCAAGGCCGCCCCGCGCGAGGACCTCATCACCGATCTCACCCGCACCGGCCTCGCCGACGAGGAGGTCGTGATGTGGTGCTGGCTGCTGCTCGTGGCCGGCCTGGAGACCACCGGAAACCTGATCGGCGCGGGGCTCGACCTCCTGCTGCGCCACCCCGAGGCCAAGGCCCGGATCGTGGCCGACCGGTCGCTGATCGCGGACGCGGTGGCGGAGATGCTGCGGGTGGTCACCCCCGGCCGCTACATCCGGCGCACCGCGACCGCCGACACCGAGATCGGCGGCCATCGGATCCGTGCGGGTGAGGCGGTGGTCATGAACTTCACGGTCGCCAATTACGACCCGGCGATGTTCGACGAGCCGCTGCGTTTCGACCTCGATCGGCGTCCGAGTGATGTGCTGGCGTTCTCCTGGGGTCCGCACCGCTGCGTCGGGGCGTTCGTGGCGCAGGTCGAGGCTCGGGTCGCGTTCGAGGAACTGCTGGCCCGGTTCCCGAACATCGAGGCCAGGGGGCCGGCGGTGTTCCACCCCAGCCTCGCCACCGCCGTCGTCGAGTCGGTGCCGGTGACCTTCCTGACCTGAGCCGGCGTCGACCAGCCAACACCTCTTCGTGACCGACGCCGGCTGTGCGGCAGTCGTCGTGGCCACCTCTGCTGCTATGTTGCCCCCCGCGTTGTGGAGTCGAGGCCTGCGAGGAGCGGAATGCCGATCAAAGCCACGGCGGGCGGGGTCGGGCTCGTGCTCGTCGCGCTTGTGAGCTGCAGCAACCCGGCATCGACACAGCCGGCACCGTCGGTTGCGCCGACACAGCCGACGGCGGTCTCACCGACACCGGCGCCCCCGCCGGCGACGAGCCGGGTACTCAAGTACACCGAGCAGCGGCTGCTTTCCACCGACGCCGCCCTCAACCCACCGGCCTATCCGGTGCGGACGAAGCCCGGCGGCTCTTGGCTGACCGAGGGTGCGGACGACTGGACCGCCGGCTTCTACGCCGCCGCGCTGTGGCGAACCTACGAGCGCACCCACGATCCGGCGTGGCGTCAGCGGGCCGAGACCTGGCAGGCCGGGCTGGCCCGCCAGACGAAGCAGGACACCACTGATCTCGGCTTCAAGATCTTCGACACCTACGGCGTGGGCTACCAGCTGACCGGCGACGAGTCGTACAAGCGCGTTGTGCTGGAGGCCGCCGACACCGTGGCGCGTCGATATAACCCGAACGTCGGGATGTTCCGGGTGTGGGACAAGGCCGACGACAAGACGCAGTACCGGGTCAACATCGACGCGTTGATGAACCTGGAACTCATGTTCTGGGCCGGGCAGAACGGCGGGAACCCGCAACACGCCGACATCGCGAAACGCCACGCGCTGCGGGCGCTGCAGGATCTGGTCCGCCCGGACGGTGGGACGTGGATGGTCGCCAATTACGACCAGAAAACCGGCGCCCTGCTGAGCCATTCCACCAAGCAGGGCTATGCGACCGAGTCGACCTGGTCACGGGGGCAGGCCTGGGCCGTCTACGGCTTCACCACGGCCTACCGCTACACCAAGGACCCCCGGTTCCTCGATGCCGCCCGGCGCACGGCGGACTATTTCGTTCGCCGCCTTCCGCCGGACCGGGTTCCTTATTGGGATTTCGACGTGCCGAACAAG
>DASXJE010000080.1 GCA_036497565.1 Mycobacteriales bacterium | reverse complement strand
ATGTACGCCGTAGGAAGGTTCACCCAGGTGAAGAAGGGCAGTGCCACCGTCACGCGCAACAACGTGTTCTCCTTCAGCGCGACGAACGGGACGATCACCTCCTGGAACCCGAACGTCAACGGCCAGGTGGACACCATCGTCCTGTCCTCCAACTGCGCGACGGCGTACCTCGGCGGGACCTTCACCTCGATCGCCGGCACCGCGGTGAAGAACATCGCCGCCGTGTCCACGAGCGGCACCGGCGCGGTGGTCTCGACCTTCGCGCACAGCGCGGCAGGCCGGGTGGCGACCCTGGCGATCAGCGGCTCCCACCTGCTCGCAGGGGGCTACTTCACGGGTGTCAACAACTCGACCAAGAAGTACATGGTGAGCCTGAGCCTGACCACCGGCCGGGACGACAACTACCTGCCCGACCTCGGCATCTCGGGCAACTATCCGGGCAACGGCAACGCGACCCGGATCTACAACCAGCAGCTCTCGCACGACGGAACGCGTGACCTGGTCGAAGGCGACTTCCTCACCGTGGGCGGACACGCCCTGCGGCAGGCGTTCATCCTCAACCTCGGCACCGCGCCGACGGTGTCGAACTGGAAGTCGAACGACTTCGACCGGGATTGCGCGGCGGTCGAGCCCTTCTACGTGCAGGACGGCGCCTGGTCGCCGGACGACTCCCGGGTCTACTTCCCGACGACCGGCTACAAGCCGGCTACCGGGCTCGGCTCGAGGACGACCGACGTGCGCAGCGGGCCGTGTGACGCCGCGCTGGCGTTCACCACGACGCCTGCGGCGCAGAGCGCGCTGTGGATCAACTACACCGGCTGCGACTCGCTGTTCAGTGCGGAGGCCGACGGCACGACGGCGTACTTCGGTGGGCATGAGCGGTGGTCGAGCAACCCCAACGGCTGCGACGGGCTGAAGTCTCCGGGCATCGTGGCTCCGGGCATGGAGGGCCTGAACCCGCTCACGGGGGCGCTGACCTACAACCCGACCCGGGGGCGCGGCCTGGGAGCCGACGACATGCTCATCACCAGCGCCGGCCTGTGGATCGCCAGTGACAACCAGGCCAACACCGCCAACTGCGGCAAAACCGCGGCAGGCAAGCCGGCCTACGGCCACGTGGGGCTCTGCCTGCTGCCGTACTAGCGTGCGGTTGATGACCGACGATCGAGGCGACGCATTCCACCAGCGACTGCACCACGTCGCGCCCTCCGGCCTTGTCTCCGACACGGCGCAGACGGCAGGAATGCGTCGCCTCGAGGCCATCAGCGGCAAGACCGTCGGTGCGGAGAACCTCTGGATGGGCCAGACCCACGTGCCGGCCGCGACGAGGTCGGAGAACCATCACCACGGGCACTCCGAGACGGCGATCTACGTCGCGCAGGGTCACCCCGTCTTCGTCTTCCTCGACCCGGATGACGGAGATACGCCGGGGCGGGAGGTGCGGATCGAGACCTCTCCCGGCGACTACGTCTTCGTCCCGCCCTGGGTCCCGCACCGCGAAGAGAACCCGGATCCGGCCCATGAGGCCGTCGTCGTCATCGCCCGGACGACCCAGGAGGCGATCGTGGTCAACCTGCCGGACCTGCGGTGGGTCGGGCAGGCCTGACCGGTTCAGCCCCGCACGTGGAGCCTCTCGGCCATGATGGAACCCGACCGGGAGGGGGCGGGCACGGAACAATTGGCAATCCGCCGCGATTTCCCCACGGACGGCCGCACCCCGCCCCCGATGAGGACTCCACGATGACCGGACCGCAGGCCCCTGCCGCGCCCTACTCCGGCCGGACCGCGTGGGCCCGCAACCTGGAGACGCCGCTCCGGACGTTCCTGCGGACCGAGTCCGGCAGTGCGGCCATCCTGCTGGGGGCGACACTCGCGGCGCTGGCCTGGGCGAACATCGACACCGGGTCTTACGACACGGTCTGGCACACGACACTCTCGATCCGCATCGGCGACTCCGGGGTGACGCAGAGCGTCCGCGGCTGGGTGAACACCGGGCTGATGACGCTCTTCTTCTTCGTCGTCGGGCTGGAGGCACGCCGGGAATTCGACATGGGCGAACTTCGGGAGCGCCGGCGAGTCGCCCTGCCACTGGCCGCCGGCATCGGGGGCATGCTGGTACCGGTCGCGATCTACCTCGCCGTCAACGCGGGGACGTCCTCGGCCCACGGCTGGGGCGTCGCCATGTCGACCGACACCGCGTTCGCGCTCGGCCTGCTGGCCCTGGTCGCGCGTCGGCTGCCGGACAAGGTGCGGGCGTTCCTGCTGACGGTCGCCGTCGTCGACGACGTGGTGGCGCTGCTCATCATCGCCACCGTCTACAGCACGAATGTCGACCTGCTGCCGCTCGTCGTCGCCCTCGCGCTCTTCGGAGTGCTCCTCGCCCTGCGTACGGCGCGGATCCGGGCCGGCGTCGTCTACGCGCTGGTCGGCGTGGCGGTGTGGGTGGCGTTGTTCAAGTCGGGGGTCGATCCGGTCGTGGTCGGTCTGGCGATGGGCCTGATGACCTTCGCCTACCCGCCCGCGCGGGACGACCTCGAGCGGGCCACCGGGCTGTTCCGCGACTTCCGGGAACAACCGACCCCCGAGCTCGCCCAGTCGGCGCGGATCGGGCTGGTCGCCGCCGTCTCGCCGAACGAGCGTCTGCAGCAGCTCTACCACCCCTGGACCAGCTACCTGATCGTGCCGTTGTTCGCCCTGGCCAACGCCGGCATTCCGATCAGCGGCGGGTTCCTCGCCCGCGCGTACACCTCGCCGATCACGCTGGGGATCCTGATCGGTTACGTCGCCGGGAAGCCCATCGGCATCACCGGCACCGCCTGGCTGGTCACCCGGCTGAGCCGCGGCCGGTTGCGTCCGACCGTCGGGTGGGCAGCCATCGCCGGGAACGGCGCGATCGCGGGAATCGGCTTCACCGTAGCCATCCTGATCGCCACCCTCGCCTTCCGCGGCACGCAGTTGCAGGAGGCGAAACTCGGCGTCCTGTCCGCCGCCGCGTGCGCCGGCCTCGCCGCGTGGGCCGTCTTCCGCCTCACCGCGTTGCTCCCGCAACCCCGCCGCGCCGTCGCTCTGCTGGGGACCGGTGAGACCCTCGTCGACCTGATCCCCGACGTCGATCCCGATCGGGACCACATCCGCGGGCCGTCGGAGTCGTTGGTGACCATGGTCGAGTTCGGTGATCTCGAATGCCCCTTCTGCGGGCAGGCGGAGCCGGTGGTCCGCGAGCTGCTCGCCGACTTCGGCGAGGTGCGATACGTGTGGCGGCACCTGCCACTCACCGACGTCCACCCCCGCGCCCAGATCGCGGCCGAGGCCAGCGAGGCCGCCGCCGCGCAGGGGAAGTTCTGGGAGATGCACGACCTCCTGCTCACCCACCAGGACGACCTTCGGCCGGTCGACCTGCTCCGCTACGCGGGCGACCTGGGCCTGGACGTCGACCGGTTCCACGACGAAATTCGCCGCCATGTCTACGCCTCGCGGGTCGCCGAGGACGTCGACTCCGCCGGCCTGAGCGGCGTCGGGGGTACGCCGACGTTCTTCATCAACGGGCGGCGGCACTACGGCGCCTACGACATCGAGGCGCTCACCGCGGCCGTCAAGACGGCGAAGGCGCGAGCGAAGATCGCGAGCAACGTATGACCGGCGCGCAGTCGACGCTCAGCCTGCGCTACGGCACGTCGAAGGGGCGCTGGGTGCTCACGGCCACGGTGCTCGGCTCGGGCATGGCCGGGCTCGACGCCACCGTGGTCGGGATTGCGCTGCCGACGATCGGCCGCGACTTCACGGTCGGGGTGGCGGCCCTGCAGTGGGTGGTCAACGCCTACACCCTCACCCTGGCCGGCCTGTTGCTGCTCGGCGGCACCCTCGGCGACCGGCTCGGCCGGCGCAAGGTCTTCGTCATCGGCACGGTGTGGTTCGCCATCGCCTCACTGCTGTGCGGCGTCGCCCCCAACGCGACCACGCTGATCTTCGCGCGGGCACTGCAGGGCGTCGGCGCCGCACTGCTCACCCCCGGCAGCCTCGCGATCCTGCAGGCCTCCTTCGTCCCGGACGACCGGCCCCGCGCGATCGGTGCGTGGTCCGGGCTCGGGGGTGTCGCCACCGCGGTGGGGCCGTTCCTCGGCGGCTGGCTGATCAGCGCCGTCTCCTGGCGGTTGGTGTTCTTCATCAACCTGCCGCTCGCCGCGTTCGTCGTCCTGATCGCGTCGCGGCACGTGCCGGAGTCGCGGGCACCGGCGACCGGCTCCCGGCTGGACGTCCCCGGCGCCACGGCGATCACCGGTGGGCTGGTCGGCGTCACCTACGGGCTCATCGAAGGTCCCGTGCACGGCTGGACCTCGCCGCTCGTCCTGTGCGCCCTGCTGGCCGGGACCGTCCTGCTGGCGCTCTTCCTGGTCATCGAGGCGCGCACCGACGATCCGATGCTTCCCCTCGGTGTCTTCAAGTCGAAGCAGTTCTCCGCCGCCAACGCCGTCACGTTCGTCGTCTACGGCGCCCTCGGCGGCACCCTGTTCCTGCTGCCCGTGGTGCTGCAAGAGGTCGCCGGCTACAGTCCGCTGCTCGCCGGTACGGCGCTGCTTCCGGTCACCGTCATCATGCTGGCGCTCTCCGCCCGGTCGGGTGCTCTCGCCGCGCGGATCGGCCCGCGGCTGCAGATGACGGTCGGTCCGTTGGTCATCGCCGCCGGGCTGGCCCTGCTGGTGCGCATCAATACCGGCGGCAACTACCTGACCGAGGTGCTGCCCGCGGTGCTCGTGTTCGGCTTCGGGCTGGCCATCAACGTGGCCCCGCTGACCTCCACCGCCCTCGGGGCGGTCCCCGCCGAACACGCGGGCGTCGCGTCGGCGATCAACAACGACGTCGCCCGCGCCGCCGGGCTGATCGCCGTCGCCGTCCTGCCCGTCGCCGCCGGGATCACCGGCGACTCCTACCTGCACCCGTTGGCCCTGCAACACGGCTTCCGCATCGCCGTACTCATCGCTGCCGTGGCCTGCGTCGGTGGCGGGGTGCTGGCCGCGTTCACGATCCGCAACCCGGCCCGCCGACCGCACGAGCCGGCCCGCCCGGCCGTGCACTCCTGTGCGCTGGAGGCGACGTCACTCCGCGCCGACGCGGGCGTCGGAACCCGTCACACCTAGAGCGTGGTGACGAGACCGCCGTCGATCACGAAGTCCGCGCCGGTGACGTTGGCGGTCCGGTCGCTCGCCAGCAGCAGGACGAGGTCGGCCACCTCGTCCGGGCGGGTGAACCGGCCGGTCACCGACTGTTTAGCCGCCGTGTCGGCCACGGTGCGCGGGTCGACGCCGCTCGATCGCGCCGTAGTGGCGGCCACGCCGTTCTCGCCGAGCCACAGGTCGGTGGCGACCGGGCCCGGGCTCACGGTGTTGACGCGGATCCCCTTCGGCCCGACCTCCTTCGACAATGCCTTCGAGAAGTTGGCCAACGCCGCCTTCGCGGCGCAGTAGTCGATCACGGTCGGGTCGGGCAGAAAGCTGTTGACCGACGCGGTCGAGACGATGGCGCCGGCTCCGGCGGCGAGCATGGTCGGCAGCGCCGCACGGACGGTCCGGACCGCGGCCATCAGGTTGAGGTTCATGCTGGCGAGCCACTGATCGTCGGTCACCTCGAGGAACCCGCCGAGCCGCGGTGGCGCCGCGCCGACGTTGTTGACGAGGATGTCGATCCCGCCGTGTGCGATCCCGACCGCGACGAGCTCGGCCGGACCGGTCGAGGTCGACAGGTCGCCCGGCACCGCCTCGAGCCGTCCGCCATCGACCAGATCCGCGAGCTCCGCGCTGATCCCGCGGGCGCCGGCCACCACCAGGACGCCCTCCGAGACGAGAGCGCGGGCGATGGCGAGGCCGATGCCCTTGCTGGCACCGGTGACGACCGCGACCTTGTCCTGCAGTCCTAATTCCACCCGACCGAAGCTACGCCGACCGGGCGGAACAATTGCAGTGATCCGACCGGTACGAAGCCGGCCGCCAGCAACGCGCGGAGGCTGGCGGCGTTGCCCGGCGCGGCGGCCGCGACGACCAGTTGACCGAGGGGTATCGCACTCAGAGCTTCGCGGACGAGCGCCGTACCCCCTCCGTGACGGCGCCGGTCGTCCTCCAACTCGAAGCTCATCTCGGTGAGGCACGCGAGGCCGCGGCAGATCACGGCGACCGCGTCCCGGTCCGAGTCGCGGTAGCCGAGGACCCGTACGTCGTCCCGGATCGCCCGGGCGAACTGCACCCGGGGATGGTCGGCCAGGTCCGGCCGGGCGACGAGCGCCGGCCGGCCGGCCCGCTCGCCGGTGCCGCGGCCGAGCAGGACGGCGTCGAGTGAGTCGATCCAGCCACCTGCGCCGGCCAGGTCGGTGATCACCCGCGGATCGTGCGCGCCGCCGAAGCCGTCCACCCCCAGCCCGACCAGTCGCTCGTCGGCGATGCCGGGGTCGACGGCGAGGACCGCGTGGCCGGTGAACGACACGATTGCCTGCAGGTCCGGACGCCAGGGCGGCACGCGTCGCCAGCCGCCGTCCACCGGCGGAAAGTGGCCCGCGGCCGCGTCGGCGAGGAGCGCCGCGAGCGGGTGCACGGAATCGGGGGAGCGCGGCACGACGCGATGATCGCAGCACCGGGCGGTTGTCGGTGTGCTGCGCGATGATCTGCGGGTGCTGCTTCAGGAGCTGGCCGAGACCTGGGACGCGGTGACCGCAATCCCGGGTCGTATCGCGAAGGTCGAGCGGCTCGCCGCGTGCCTGCGTCGGCTCGACCCGGATGAGGTGGTCCCGGCGGTGGCCTATCTGTCCGGTGAGCTCCGGCAGCGGCAGATCGGCGTCGGCTGGGCGTCGCTGCGGGAGCCCCCGCCGCCGGCGGACACCGAGTCGCTGACCGTGCCCGAGGTCGACGCGGCGCTCGAGCGCATCGGCCGGCAGTCCGGCACGGGGTCGCAGGCGGTGCGCCGACGCATGCTGGCGGAGCTGTTCGGTGCGGCCACCCCGATCGAGCAGCGCTTCCTGCGCCAACTGCTGGTCGGCGAGCTAAGGCAGGGAGCACTCGAAGGGGTGATGATCGACGCGGTCGCCAAGGCCGCCGACGTTCCCTCCCGGGAGGTACGCCGGGCCGTGCTGCTGCGCGGCGACCTGCGGGCGGTCGCGGCGATCGCGCTGACCGAGGGGGTCGATGGGCTCAGATCGGTGCGGTTGGAGGTCGGCCGCCCGCTCGCGCCGATGCTCGCCCAGCCGGCGGAGGACATCGAGGCCGCCTTCGACCGCACCGGTCCGGCCGCGGTCGAGTGGAAGCTCGACGGGGTCCGGATCCAGGTGCACCGCGACGGCTCGGACATCGCGGTGTTCACGCGCAGCCTCGACGACATCACCAGTCGGGTGCCGGAGGTCGTCGAGGCTGTGGGGGCGCTGCCGGTTGGCACCGTGATCCTCGACGGCGAGGCGATCGCGCTGCGCCCGGACGGGAGACCGGAGCGGTTCCAGGTCACCGCCTCGCGGATCGGCGCCCGGGCCGACCCCGCCGCCCTGCGCCGTACGGTGCCGCTCACCGCGATCTTCTTCGACGTCCTGCACCTCGACGGCGTGGATCTGCTCGAGCGCCCCGAGTCCGAGCGGTTCGCCGCGCTCGAATCCGTCCTCCCCGCCGACCTGGTGATCCGCCGCACCGTGGCGGCGGACGCCGTGGGCGCCCAGGAGTTCTTCGCCGAGACCCTGCGCCGCGGCCACGAGGGCGTCGTCGTCAAGTCCCTGGAGGCGCCGTACGACGCGGGCCGGCGCGGCGGCAGCTGGCTGAAGGTCAAACCGCGGCACACCCTCGATCTCGTGGTCCTCGCCGCCGAGTGGGGTCACGGCCGGCGCCGGGGCGTGTTGTCCAACCTGCACCTCGGTGCCCGCGACCCGGCCGGGGGCTTCGTGATGCTCGGCAAGACGTTCAAAGGGCTCACCGACGCGATGCTCGCCTGGCAGACCGAGCGGCTGCTCGAGCTCGCCGTCGACCGCGGCGACTGGGTGGTGACGGTGCGTCCGGAGCTGGTCGTCGAGATCGCCTTCGACGGGGTCCAGACCAGCACCCGCTACCCCGGGGGAGTCGCATTGCGGTTCGCCCGGGTCAAGGGTTACCGGGCGGACAAGGGACCCGGACAGGCCGACACGATCGAGGCCGTCCGGGCCATCGACGAGGGCATGCATGGGGGCATGCATGGGGGCATGCATGGGGCGGCCGGCGGGTGACGCGCCCGATAGGCCACCCGCAAGTCCGCGTCGTCGGGGAAGCCTTATCCTTCCGGAGGGACCACCGATCCGCTGGAGGGGCTTCGTGACCATTGCGCCGTCACCCATCGTCAGCCGGCCTTACCCGGCGCGACGGGTGCGCAAGGGCGAGAAGCTGCTGTCCTACATCGGCACGACCGACCACAAGAGGATCGGTGAGCTCTACCTGGTGACGTCGTTCGCGTTCTTCGCGATCGGCGGCATCATGGCGCTGATGATGCGGGCCGAGCTCGCCCGGCCGGGCATGCAATACCTCTCCCAAGAGCAGTACAACCAGCTCTTCACCATGCACGGCACGATCATGTTGTTGCTGTTCGCGACGCCGCTGGTGTTCGCGTTCGCCAACCTGGTGCTGCCGCTGCAGATCGGTTCTCCGGACGTCAGCTTCCCGCGGCTCAACGCGTTCTCCTACTGGCTGTTCCTCGGCGGCGGCATCACCGTCATGCTCGGCTTCATCACCCCGGGCGGGGCCGCCGACTTCGGCTGGACCGCCTACGCGCCGCTCAACGACGCGATCAACTCGCCCAACGTCGGGGCCGACCTGTGGATCATGGGCCTGGTCATCGCGGGCCTGGGCACCATCCTCGGTGCGGTCAACATGATCACCACCGTGGTGACCCTTCGGGCCCCCGGCATGACGATGTTCCGGATGCCGATCTTCACCTGGAACATCCTGGTCACCGCCGTCCTCATCCTGATGGCGTTCCCGATCCTGACCGCCGCGTTGCTGGCGCTGATGGCCGACCGGCATCTCGGGGCGCAGATCTTCGAGGCCGGCAACGGCGGTGCGCTGCTGTGGCAGCACCTGTTCTGGTTCTTCGGGCATCCCGAGGTCTACATCGTCGCCCTGCCGTTCTTCGGCATCGTGTCGGAGATCTTCCCGGTCTTCAGCCGCAAGCCCTGCTTCGGCTACAAGGGCCTGATCTTCGCCACGCTCGGGATCGCGGCGCTGTCGATGACGGTGTGGGCGCACCACATGTTCGCGACCGGCGCGGTGCTGCTGCCGTTCTTCTCCTTCATGACCTTCCTGATCGCCGTACCGACCGGGGTGAAGTTCTTCAACTGGATCGGCACGATGTGGCACGGGTCGCTCACCTTCGAGACGCCGATGCTGTTCTCGCTGGGCTTCCTCATCACGTTCCTGTTCGGCGGGCTGACCGGTGTTCTGCTGGCGTCGCCGCCGCTGGACTTCCACGTCTCCGACAGCTACTTCGTCGTGGCGCACTTCCACTACGTGCTGTTCGGCACGATCGTGTTCGCGGCGTACGCCGGGGTCTACTTCTGGTTCCCGAAGTTCACCGGACGGTTCCTCGACGAGAAGCTCGGCAAGCTGCACTTCTGGACCACGTTCATCGGGTTCCACCTGACGTTCCTCGTGCAGCACTGGCTCGGCGACGAGGGCATGCCGCGGCGCTACGCCGACTACCTGCCGACCGACGGCTTCACCACGCTCAACACCGTCTCCACGATCGGCGCGTTCCTGCTCGGGTCGTCCACGCTGCCCTTCGCCTACAACGTCTACCGGTCCTACCGCTTCGGCGAGATCGCGACCGCCGACGACCCGTGGGGCTACGGCAACTCGCTGGAGTGGGCGACGTCCTCCCCGCCGCCGCGGCACAACTTCACCTCCCTGCCCCGCATCCGTTCCGAGCGGCCGGCGTTCGAGCTGCACTACCCGCACCTGATGGAAAGACTCGAAGCCGAGGCGCACTCCCGCAGCAGGGGCGATTCCGCCCTGACGACCGCGGGCACGTCGGACGGGCTGCTCGGACACGGCGATCGGCAGGGGAAGAAGGATCCGGACCCGACCTGAGCGCCCTCCTTCGAGCTGCGGCGGGCCTCGGTCTGCGGCATCCGGGCAGTAAGGTCGAACTGTCATGAATCCACACACCGTGCTGATGACGGTCGCCGGCCGGGACCGCCCCGGGGTGACCTCGGCGCTGTTCGCGGCGCTCGCCGCGCACGACGTCGAGGTGCTCGACGTCGAGCAGGTGGTGATCCGCGAGCGGCTCGTGCTGGGGATCCTGCTGGCCCTGCGTGGCGACCCCGGCACACTGCGCACCTCGGCCACCCGGGCCGGCAATGTGCTCGGCCTGGAGGTCGACGTCTTCCTCGGTGACGACGAGGCCGACCTCGGTCCGCGCACCGACCGGCACCACGTCATCGTGATCGGCCGCCCGCTGCGCGCCGGCGCGGTGGGGGAGCTCGCCCGCCGGATCGCCGAGGTCGGCGGCAACATCGACACGATCTCCCGGCTGTCGCACTACCCGGTGACCAGCCTGGAGCTGATGGTCTCCGGTGCGGACTCGCGGCAGCTGCGGACCGCGCTGGCGGAGGCCGCCTCCGGCACCGGGACCGACATCGCGGTTGAGCGGGCCGGCCTGCACCGGCGCTCGAAGCGCCTGGTGGTCCTCGACGTCGACTCCACCCTGGTGCAGGGCGAGGTGGTCGAACTGCTGGCCGAGCGCGCCGGCTGCGCGACGGAGGTGGCCCGGATCACCGATCTCGCGATGACCGGTCAGATCGACTTCGCGCGGGCCCTGCGCGAGCGGGTGGCGCTGCTCGAAGGGCTGCCGGTGCGGGTCTGCGACGAGGTGCGGGCGGAGCTCGAGTTCAGCCCGGGCGCGCGGACCCTCGTGCGCACCCTCAAGCGGATGGGTTACCGCTGCGGCATCGTCAGCGGCGGGTTCACCCAGGTCACCGACGGTCTGGCCGAGGACCTCGAGCTCGACTTCGCGGTCGCCAACACCCTGGGTGTCGCAGACGGCCGACTCACCGGCCGGCTGGTGGGAGAGATCGTCGACCGGCCGGCCAAGGCGCGCGCGTTACGTCGCTTCGCGGCGGAGGCGGGGGTGCCGCTCAGCCAGACCGTCGCGGTCGGCGACGGAGCCAACGACATCGACATGCTGGCCGCGGCCGGGCTCGGCATCGCCTTCAACGCCAAGCCGGCGCTGGCCCGGGTCGCCGACACCGAGCTACGCCAGCCCTACCTCGACGTCATCCTCTTCGTCCTCGGGGTGACCCGCGACGAGATCGAGGCCGCCGACGCGGGCGATCTGGTCCGCTCGACCACCGCCGGCTGACGCCGGATCAGCCGGTCACGACGGGTTCTCCGAGCAGCACGATTCCGGCGGCCCGCATCTCGTCGACCGCATCCGTCGTGGTCGGCGCGGCAACGCCGGCGGTCAGGTCGAGGCGCACGGTCGTCACGAGACCCAGGCGGACCGCGTCCAGCGCGGTCGCCCGGACGCAATGGTCGGTGGCCAGCCCGACCACCTCCACCCGGTCGACGTCGTGCCCGCGGAGCCACTGCTCCAGCGTCACGTCACCGGTCCGGCCCTCGAACCCGCTGTACGCCGCGGCGTACTCACCCTTGACGAAGGTCGCCTCGATCCGGTCGGTGGCCAGGGCCGGGTGGAACTCGCCACCCGCGGTACCGACGACGCAGTGCGGCGGCCAGGAGTGGACGAAGTCCGGGTGGTCGGCGAAGTGCGCGCCGGGGCTGATGTGATGGTCGCGGGTCGCCACCACGTAGTCGGCCGGGTCGCCCGCCAGCCGCGCACTGATCCGTGCCGCGACGGCCGCGCCGCCGGCGATCGCGAGGCTCCCGCCTTCACAGAAGTCGTTCTGCACGTCGGCGACGATGACCGCCGTCGTCATCGCGGACCGCCCTCGAAGGTCGTCGGGATGGCCGGTTCGCCGCGGGAGAGCTTCGTCCCGTCCCACGGCACCGAGACCATGCGCGCGCGCATGGTCTCCCGTGCCTGGGCCAGTGTCGGCAGCCTGTCGACCGGCCGCCCGCCGCGCATCAGCGGCATCTGCAGCGGGCGGTCGCCCGGCTGCTCGGACGGGTCGGCCTGTGCGCGGATCACCTCCTCGGTGGCCGTGCCACTGGCTTTGTGCCGGCGTACGGCGACCTTGCGTCCACCGCGGGACGACTTGTGCTCCGAGCGTTTCGCGACCGGACGACCGTCGACCTCGACCAGTTTGTAGACCATTCCCGCGGTCGGTGCGCCCGAGCCGGTGACCAGCGTCGTCCCGACGCCGTAGGAGTCGACCGGCGCCGCGGCGAGCGCGGCGATCGAATACTCGTCGAGGTCGCTGGTCACGACGATGTGGGTCTTGGTCGCGCCGAGGGAGTCGAGCTGACGGCGGGCCTCCTTGGCGAGCCCGCCGAGGTCGCCGGAGTCGATCCGGATCGCGCCGAGCCCGGGGCCGGCGACCTCGACCGCCCGCCGGATGCCCTCGGCGATGTCGTAGGTGTCGACCAGCAGGGTGGTGCCGGCGCCGAGCGTGTCGACCTGCGCCCGGAACGCGTTGCTCTCGTCGTCGAGCAGCGTGAAGGAGTGCGCCGCGGTGCCCGTGGTCGGGACGCCGTAGCGCCGACCGGCCTCGAGGTTGGAGGTCGCCGCGAACCCGGCGATGAAGGCCGCCCGCGCCGCGGCGACGGCGGCCCGCTCGTGGGTGCGCCGCGACCCCATCTCGATCAACGGCCGGTCCCCGGCGGCGACCACCATCCGGGCGGCGGCCGACGCGACGGCGCAGTCGTGGTTGAGGATCGAGAGCACGATGGTTTCCAGCAGCACCGCCTGGGCGAAGCTGCCGCGGACCGTCAGCACCGGCGAGCCCGGGAAATACAGCTCGCCCTCGGCGTATCCGTCGACGTCGCCCGCGAACCGGTAGTCGGCCAGCCAGTCGCGGGTGTCCGGATCGATGATGTGGGCGTCCAGGAGGAAGGCCAGGTCGTCGACGTCGAAACGGAACGCCTCGATCGCCTCCAGCAGGCGGCCGGTGCCGCTGACCACGCCGTAGCGCCGCCCGTCGGGCAGCCGCCGCGCGAAGGCCTCGAAGACGCACTGCCGATGCGCCGTCCCCGCCCGCAGGGCCGCGCGGAGCATCGTCAACTCGTACTGGTCGGTGAGCAGCGCCGTCGACTCCACCTCGCCAGGTTAGTGGTCGGCGAGGATGTGGACCGCGTTCGCGAATGGGGTCTCCGGTGGCAGCATGTACCCATGAACGTGCGGGTGAGCGTCGCGCCGGGCGAGGTCGAGGAGGCCGACGTCCAGCAGATGCCGGACATCGAGGAGAAGGCCGTCATCGACCGGCCGTGGGTCACCATCGTCTGGAACGACCCGATCAACCTCATGTCCTACGTGACCTACGTGTTCCAGAAGCTCTTCGGCTACCCCAAGGAAAAGGCGACCCAGCTGATGCTCGACGTACATCACAAGGGGCGTGCCGCGGTGTCGCACGGCACCCGGGAGCAGATGGAGTACGACGTGTCCCGCCTGCACGCGGCCGGCCTGTGGGCCACGCTGCGCAAGGACTGACCCGTGGCGGCGATCCGGCGACGGGGCGGCACGCTCACGCTCACCGTGGACGGCGACGAGGCGGCCCTGCTGCGGGCCGTGGTGAGCGACGTCCGCTCGCTGCTCGAACCGCCCCCGGACGCCGGCAGCGGCGACCCGCTGGAGGAGATGGCCGGCCTCACCGACAGTGACGGCATCCCGCCGACGGACCCGGCTCTCGCCCGGCTGCTCCCGGACGGCTACCGCGACGACCCGCAGGCCGCCGCCGAGCTGCGGCGGCTCACCGAGGGGTCGCTGCGCCAGACCAAGTCCGAGGCGGCCGAGCAGGTCCTCGGGTCCATCCCGGACGGCGGCGGCAAGGTCAAGCTCGGCGACGAGGAGGCCGGGGCGTGGCTCACGTCACTCAACGACGTGCGGCTGGTGCTCGGAACGCGGCTCGGAGTGTCCGAAGAGTCCGAGATGCTCGGGGGTTACGAGCCCGGTGAGGCGGGCGCGGCGCCGTATCTCGTCTATCACTGGCTCACCGGCCTGCAGGACGAGTTGGTCACTGCGCTGTCTGGGTAAACTAGGTGACGTGCTGCGTATCGACCAGGCGTCCCACGACGCGATCGTCGCGCACGCCCGCAAGGATCACCCGGACGAGGCGTGCGGTGTCGTCGCAGGTCCGGAGAGCAGTGACCGACCTGAGCGGTTCGTCCCGATGCTCAACGCCGCGCGGTCGCCGACCTTCTACGAGTTCGACGCCGCCGACCTGCTCGGGCTCTACAAGGACATGGACGCCCGGGGCGAGGAGCCGGTGGTGATCTACCACTCGCACACCGCCACCGAGGCCTATCCGTCCCGCACCGACGTGTCCTACGCGCAGGAGCCCGGCGCCCATTACGTGCTGGTCTCCACCCGCGACCCGGCGACCACGGAGTTCCGGTCGTTCCGCATCATCGACGGTGTGGTCACCGAGGAGCCGGTCGAGGTGGTCCAGTCCTACATGTTCGGCCACACGCCGGCCGAGGTCGTCTACGACTGTCCGCCGTCCTAGACGCGCCGGCCGCACGCGGCCACAGTCAGCCGACCATCGCGATTTCTCCCGAGGAGCAAGCCTTCCATGGCTATCGACGTTCGTATTCCGACCATCCTGCGTAGCTACACCGGCGGCGAGAAGGCCGTCGAAGGAGCCGGCGACACGCTCGGCTCGCTGCTCACCGACCTCGACGGCCGGCACCCCGGCATCAAGGGCCGGCTGGTGACCGACGACGGCGGCCTGCACCGCTTCGTCAACGTCTACGTCAACGACGAGGACGTGCGGTTCACCGGCGCCCTGGACACCAAGGTCAAGGACGGCGACTCGGTGACCATCCTCCCCGCGGTCGCCGGGGGCTGAGGCCGTCATGGCCCGCTACGACTCGCTGCTCGACTCGCTCGGCGGCACTCCGCTGGTGGGTCTGCCCCGCCTGTCGCCGTCCGGCGACGTACGGCTGTGGGCGAAGCTCGAAGACCGCAACCCGACCGGGTCGGTGAAGGACCGGGCGGCGTTCTTCATGATCCAGGCGGCGGAGAAGGACGGTCTGCTCCGGCCCGGCGCGACGATCCTGGAGCCGACCAGCGGCAACACCGGGATCTCACTGGCGATGCTGGCCCGGCTGCGCGGCTACCGGATGATCTGTGTGATGCCGGAGAACACCTCGACCGAGCGCCGGCAGCTGCTCGAGATGTACGGCGCGGAGATCATCTCGTCACCCGCGGCCGGCGGCTCCAACGAGGCCGTCGCGGTCGCCAAGCAACTCGCGTCCGACCACCCCGACTGGGTGATGCTCTACCAGTACGGCAACCCGGCCAACGCCGAGGCGCACTACGCCACCACGGGCCCGGAGCTGCTCGCCGACCTGCCGTCGATCACCCACTTCGTGGCCGGGCTCGGCACCACCGGCACGCTGATGGGCGCCGGGCGCTACCTGCGTGAGCACGTCCCGGGGATCCAGGTCGTCGCCGCCGAGCCGCGCTACGGGGAGCTGGTCTACGGGCTGCGCAACGTCGACGAGGGGTTCGTCCCCGAGCTCTACGACGACACCGTGCTCACCACCCGGTTCTCGGTCGGCTCCCGCGACGCGCTGCTGCGGACCCGGCAGCTGATCGAGGTGGAGGGGATCTTCGCCGGCATCTCCACCGGAGCGATCCTGCACGCCGCCCTGGCCTGCGCCCACCGGGCCGAGCAGGCCGGACAGCGGGCCGACATCGCGCTGATCGTCGCCGACGGCGGCTGGAAGTACCTGTCCACCGGCGCCTACGCCGGCACCCTCGCGGACGCGGAGAACGCGCTCGAGGGCCAGCTCTGGGCCTAGCCTGCCGTCACCGGGAAATCCGGCGGGGAGATTAGGCTGACGCCGTGACCTCCTCTCCGCTGCGCCCCGACGGTCCCGTGACGCTCGCTCTGGTCGGTGCCGGGCAGCGTGGCTCGGTCTACGCCTCGTGGATCGCCGAGCACCCCGAGCGCGCCCGCGTCGTCGCGGTCGCCGAGCCGCGGGAACATCAGCGGGAAGCGATCGTCGCCGCCCACGGCATCCCGCCGGAGATGGTGTTCGAATCCTGGAAGGAGCTCGCCGCCGCGGGCAAGATCGCCGATGCGGCGATCGTCACCACCCAGGACCACCACCACGTCGAGCCGGCCGTCGCCCTCGCGGAGGCCGGCTACCACCTCATGCTCGAGAAGCCGATGGCCCCGACCGAGGAGGGGTGCCGCACCATCGTCGACGCGGTGACACGGGCCGGCGTGATGTTCGCGGTCTGCCACGTGATGCGCTACACGCCCTACACCCGGGCGTTCAAGCAGGCCGTCGACTCCGGCTGGATCGGCGACGTCGTCAACATCCAGCACCTCGAGCCGGTCGGTTTCTGGCACCAGGCGCATTCCTACGTCCGTGGCAACTGGCGGCGCGAGGACACATCGTCGTTCATGCTCATGACCAAGTCCTGCCACGACCTCGACTGGCTGCGCTACATCGTCGGCCGGCCCGCGACGCGGGTCTCCAGTTTCGGCGGACTGGCCCACTTCCGTCCCGAGCACGCCCCGGTCGGTTCGGGCGACCGGTGCCTCGACTGCGCGGTCGAGCCGGAGTGCCCGTATTCCGCACCGCGGCTCTACCGCGGTCTGCTCGCCGAGGGTCGGCTGGGCTGGCCGCTGTCGGTCATCACCGACGACCTCACCGAGGACGGTGTCGATGAGGCGCTGCGGGACGGCCCCTACGGCCGCTGCGTCTACCACTGCGACAACGACGTCGTCGACCACCAGGTGGTGGCGATGGAGTTCGACGGCGGCGTGACCGCGACGTTCACGATGACCGCATTCTCCGAGGCCGCGCACCGGCGTACCCAGGTCTTCGGGACCAGGGGGCGCATCGACGGCGACGGCGAGCGGATCTCGGTGCTCGACTTCGTGACCGGCCGCACCGAGGTGCTCGACGTGACGTCGGCCGGGTCGGACACCGCCAGCGGGCACGGCGGCGGCGACGCCGGGCTGGTGGACGCTTTCGTCACGGCGCTGGCGACCGGCAACCCCGGCAACATCCGGTCCGGGCCGGCGGAGACGCTCGAGACCCACCTCACCGTGTTCGCCGCCGAACGCGCACGGCGCTCCGGGACCGTCGAGGAGATCACGGCCGAGGCCCTGGCCGGCTCGTCGTGAGCGTCTCGCCCGACGCGCCGATCGGCATCTTCGACTCGGGCGTCGGCGGGCTCACCGTCGCCCGGGCCATCCTCGACCAGCTGCCGCACGAGGAACTCCGCTACGTCGGCGACACCGCCCACGTGCCCTACGGTCCGCGCCCCATCGCCGAGGTGCGCAAGTTCGCCCTCGAGGTCATGGATCACATCGTGTCGACCGGCGTGAAGATGCTGGTCATCGCCTGCAACTCGGCGAGCGCGGCCTGCCTGCGTGACGCCCGGGAACGCTACGACGTACCGGTCGTCGAGGTGATCGTCCCCGCCGTACGCCGGGCGGTGGCCGCGACCCGCACCGGCCGGGTCGGTGTCATCGGCACCGCTGCGACCATCGCCAGCCGCGCCTACGACGACGCCTTCGCGGCGGCGCCGCAGGTGCAGGTCAACGGCGTGGCCTGCCCACGGTTCGTGGACTTCGTCGAGCGGGGGACGACCAGCGGCCGGCAGATCCTCGGGCTGACCCAGACCTACCTCGACCCGTTGCAGGCGGCCGACGTCGACGTCGTCGTGCTCGGCTGCACGCACTACCCGCTGCTCGCCGGCGTCATCTCGCTGGTGATGGGCGACCAGGTGACGCTGGTCAACAGCGCCGAGGAGACCGCGAAGGACGTCTTCCGGGTGCTGACCGAGCGCGACGCGCTGCGGCCGGCCGACCTGCCCGCCCCGCGGCACCGGTTCCTCGCCACCGGCGATCCGGCGCCGTTCGCCCGGCTCGGCCGGCGCTTCCTCGGGCCGGAGATCGCGATGGTGGAGCCCGCCGACTTCGGCGCGGTGAGTTCGTGAGGCTGACCGTCGTCGGGTGTTCGGGCAGCATGCCCGGCCCGGCCGGGCCGGCATCGTCGTACCTGGTCGAACACGACGGTGTCCACCTGCTGCTCGATCTCGGCAACGGTGCGCTCGGCGCGCTGCAGCGCCATCTCGACCCGTCGCTCGTCGACGCCGTGCTGCTGTCCCACCTGCACGCCGACCACTGCCTCGACATGTGCGCCTACGTCGTGCACCGCCGCTACGCGCCGGGTGGTCCGCGGCCGCCGGTGCCGGTGCACGGCCCGGGCGACACGGCCCGGCGGCTGACCACGGCCTACGGGCCGCCGGACGGCGGGCTCGACGACGTGTTCGCCTTCTCCGCACTGGCCGACGGGCGGCGTGAGATCGGGCCGTTCACGCTGACCACGGCGCGGGTGAACCACCCGGTCGAGACCTACGCCACGCGGGTGGAGGCGGCCGGGCGGTCGCTGACCTACTCCGCCGACACCGGCGTTTCCGACGCGCTGGTCGAGCTGGCCCGGGGGACCGACCTGCTGCTGTGCGAGGCCACCTTCGCCGCCGAGGATGACGCGCCGCCCGACCTGCACCTGACCGGTCGCGAGGCGGGGGAGCACGCGGCCCGGGCCGGGGTCGACCGGCTGGTCCTCACCCACATCCCGCCGTGGAACGACCCGATACGGACTCTCGACGACGCGTCGGCGGTCTTCGACGGCGCCGTCGAGGTGGCGGTGCCCGCGGCGACGTACGCGATCTGACGGGCCGTAGGGTTCTGCTCATGAGCCGACCCGACGGCCGCCGGCCGGACCAGCTCCGTGACGTCAGGATCCTGCGCGGATGGCAGCGTTGGGCGGAGGGATCCGCCCTGATCGACTTCGGCGACACCCGCGTGCTGTGCGCCGCCAGCGTCACCGAAGGCGTGCCGCGGTGGCGGCGGGGCAGCGGCCTCGGCTGGGTCACCGCCGAGTATTCGATGCTCCCGCGGGCGACCCACACACGCAGCGACCGCGAGTCGGTCCGCGGCCGCATCGGCGGGCGCACCCACGAGATCAGCCGGCTGATCGGCCGGTCGTTGCGGGCCTGCATCGACCTTTCGGCGCTCGGAGAGAACACGATCGCCGTCGACTGCGACGTGCTCCAGGCCGACGGCGGCACCCGCACGGCCGCCATCACCGGGTCCTACGTCGCGCTCGCGGACGCTGTCGGCTGGCTGGCCGGGCGCGGGTCCCTGGCCCGGCCGAAGCCGCTGCACACGTCGGTCGCCGCGATCAGCGTGGGCATTCTCGACGGCGAGCCGCGGCTCGATCTCTGCTACGAGGAGGACGTCGCCGCCGACACCGACATGAACGTCGTCTGCACCGGCACCGGCGACTTCGTCGAGGTGCAGGGCACCGCCGAGGGCGCCGCGTTCGGGCGGTCCGAGCTCGACGGCCTGCTCGACGTCGCGGTGACCGGCTGCGCCGAGCTCACCCGGCTGCAGCTGAAGGCACTCGAGGAAAACCTGGACGGATGAGTCACCGGCTCGTCCTCGCCACCCGCAACGGCGCGAAGCTCGCCGAGCTGCGCCGGATCCTCGCCGCGACGGTCGACCTGGAACTCGTCGGCCTGGCCGACGTCCCGGCGTACGACGAGGTGCCCGAGACCGGTGCCACCTTCGCCGACAACGCCCTGCTCAAGGCTCGCGAGGCGGCGACGCACACCGGGCTGCCCGCCGTGGCCGACGACAGCGGACTGACCGTCGATGCCCTCGGCGGGATGCCGGGCGTGCTCTCCGCCCGCTGGGCGGGCGGGCACGGCGACGACGCGGCCAACCTGCGGCTGGTCCTCGACCAACTGCAGGACGTTCCCGACGAACGACGGGGCGGGGCGTTCGTGTGCGCCGCGGCGCTGGTGCTGCCTGACGGCACCGAGCGGGTCGTGCACGGGCAGGTGGACGGGGTGATCCTGCGCGAGCCCCGGGGTGACGGCGGGTTCGGTTACGACCCGATCTTCCGCCCGCACGGCGAGACCCGGACCACGGCCGAGATGTCGGCCGCCGAGAAGGACGCGATCAGCCATCGGGGCAAGGCTTTTCGCGCTTTGGCACCGCTGGTCGCGGAGGCTCTGGCCGCCCGCTGACCTGACGGCGTGTTACGACACGGTGAAAATCATGCTCAGATGCTTGACATCTGGGGCCCTGATCGAAGAATCTTTTTCACCTCGTGACCCCCGTTGAACTTCGTTCATCCACCGGAGAGGACGCCGCCGATGACGCTGCCCGTCGTCCAGGCCGGGTCGACGGGGGCGCCGGTCAGCGTGCTGAGCCGCACCCAGACTTTGATCGCGGAATCGACCGGCGCGATGCGGCGGGTCGGGGAGCGACTGCTCGCCGACCTACCGGGCGCCGCCCACGCGACCATCATCGAACTCGCGGAGAGCAGTGGCACGTCGCCGGCGACGGTGACCCGGTTCTGCCGGGCCCTCGGCTTCGACGGCTACTCGGCGCTGCGGCTGCAGATCGCCAGCGAGACCGGCCGGGCGGCCGGGGCCGGGTGGGAGGTCGACATCGGCCGGGAGGTGTTGCCGACCGACCCGATCGACGCGGTCGCGAATGTCGTGGCCGGTGCGGATGTCCGGGCCATCCAGGACACCGTCGCCCAACTCGACGTCGGCGTCGTCGGGCAGGTCGCGGCCGCGATGGCGGTGGCCGGCCGGATCGACGTGTACGGCATCGGCAACAGCGCCACCGTGGCCCGCGAACTGCACCTGCGCCTGCATCGCATCGGGATGCGCTCCTGGGCGTGGGCGGAGGTGCACGACGGGCTCACCAGTGCCGCGCTGCTCGATCCCGGCGACGTCGCACTCGCCATCTCGCACAGTGGCCGCACCACCGAGACCGTGCAGATGCTCGCGGAGGCGGCCAGCCACGGTGCGACGACGGTGGCGCTGACCAACTTCGCCCGCTCGCCGCTCGCCCGGGTCGCCGACCTGGTCCTGACGACGGCGGTCTACGAGACGAGCTTCCGGCCGGGGTCGATCGCGGCGCGGCACTCCCAGCTCACCGTCGTCGACGTCGTCTACGTCGCCGTCGCCCAGCGCACGCACCAGCGCACCACGGCGGCACTGCGGGCCACGGCGAAGGCGGTCGAGGCGCACCGGGTCACCGACGGGGCGGGGCCCGGGCCCGGCGCCGGATCCGGCTCCGGACCGGTGGTCCGCAAGGGCCGGAGGCGCCGGTGACCCACCCGATCGACGGATACCGAGGACCGGGGCCGCACGGTAATGTCCGCGCTCCCGATACACCCACCACCATCACCACACCCCTGCACGTGCGGGGCCGCCGGACCTCACCGGCGGGCCGCGTAACCGGAAGGCGAGGCACCACATGAACAGCAACATCTTCGGGCAATCGGGGGTCAGTCGGCGGGCCTTCCTCCGACGGGCGGCTGCGGCCGGCGCACTGGTCGTTCCTGCCGGCGCCGTCCTGTCCGCCTGCGCGACCTCCGGTGGCGGCGGGAATCAGAACGTCGGCACGACCAAGAAGAGCACCACCAACCCGCTCGGTGTGAAGCCGGACGCACCACTGGATGTGTTCATCTTCAAGGGCGGCTACGGCGATGACTACGCGAAGTACGACGAGTCGCTGTACTCCAAGGCGTTCCCGAAGGCGAAGGTCCACCACAGCTCCGGTCAGCAGCTGGGCCAGACGTTGCAGCCCCGGTTCGTCGGCGGCAACCCGCCGGACGTGATCGACAACTCCGGAGCCGGCAACCTCGACGTGGCGACCCTGGTCGCAAAGGGTCAGATCCAGGACCTCTCGGCGATGTTCAACTCGCCGTCCGTGGACGACCCCAACACGACGGTCAAGGACAGCCTGCTGCCTGGTGTCTACGACTCGGGGCTGTTCAGCGGAAAGCCCTACATCCTCAACTACGTCTACACGGTCAACGCGATCTGGTATTCCAAGACACTGTTTGCGCAGAAGGGCTGGGAATACCCGAAGACCTGGGACGACATGCTCGCGCTGTGCGCGAAGATCAAGAAGTCTGGCATCTCGCCGTGGACCTTCCAGGGCAAGTACCCGTACTACATTCTCAACCCGATCCTGTCGATGGCCGCCAAGACCGGCGGGCAGCAGGTGCTGACGAACCTCGACAACCTCGAGCC
>DASXJE010000079.1 GCA_036497565.1 Mycobacteriales bacterium | reverse complement strand
GAAGAAGACGTCCCCGCCGTGGACCGTGCCGTTGACGGTGCGACCGACCGCGCTCACCCCGTTCGCGACCAGCCGGCGTTGGTAGGCCAGGCCCTCGTCCCGCAGGGGGTCGAGTTCGTTGACCGAGATCACGTGCGGGGGCAGCCCGGTGAGCTCGGCGTCGCTGGCGCGGGCCGGCCAGCAGGTCGCGTCGCCGGCATGGGCGCCGTCCGGGTCGTAGAGGGCACCCATGAGCGTCAGCAGCGCGCAGCTGATGAAGTAGCCGTCGTTCTCCTGCCGCGAGGGCAGCTCGGCGGACTTGTCCCAGGGACTGGAGATCATCGGGGCCATGGCATAGATGCCGTCGATCTCACCGAGCCAGCCCTCCCGGTTCGCCTTGAGCGCCACGGCGAGCGAGAGGTTCCCACCACCGGACTCCCCGGAGACCACGACCGGGCCCACGCCCAGCTCGAACCGGTGCGCGCTCACCCAGCGGGCACCGGTCGCGCAGTCGGTCAGGCCGGCCGGGTACGGGTGGCTGCCCAGCGCTCCGGCGGCGTTCCGGAACTCGACACCGACCACGACCAGCCCGCTCGCCGCCAACTCGTCGCGCCACCGCACGTAGCACTCGTCGGCGGCCCGCAGGATGACCCCACCCCCGCCGTGCAAGTGCACGACGGCGGGTAGTTCGCCGTCCACACCCGAGGGGCGGTGGACGAACAGGAGGATGTCGTTGCCGTCGGCCCCGTTGATCGTGACGGTCTCCCGGGTCACCCCCTCCACCGGAGGTAGGCCGGCGAACAGCGCGGCGAACACCGCGCCGAAACCGTCCTCCGCGCCCTGTCCGAAGGCGAGCAGGTCCGCACGGTCCGAGGAGGGCGACACCGTCGGGGCGGGCTGCTCGCCGTCCAACCCGAAGGGCGCCAGGGCCGCGACCAAACGTGGGTCGGCACGCCGGTCCGCCCCCAGCGTCCGCTCCGGGTCGCCGAGCCTGCCGGGCAGCTCCACCCGGCTCGCGTCGGCGGTCACGTCGGCGGTCACGGTGTGCTCTTCTCACCGGTCAGCCGCGGGACGAGCTCCAGGTCCTGCTCGACCGATTCGGCCCGCCACCGGTCGAGCAGAGCGGCGTACTCGAGCGGGCCGCCGCCGAACGCCGTGGCGAAGACGCTGGGCCGCGCCTTGTCGAAGGTGTTCTCGTTGTTGTACGCACCGGGCGTGCAGCCTCGGCTGGCATCGATGCTGTATGTGGACCTGGTGGCGATGACCTCTCCCCAGGTTTTCTCCGCCTCCGGCCGCACCTCGGCGGTCCGGACGCCACGGCCGGTGAGGTCCTTGATCAGCAGCGCGACGTGGCGGCCCTGGTCGCCGAACACCAGCGGTTGGTTGATCGACACCGCGGCATGGTGCAGGCCGCCGATGACGAACAGGTTGGGGAACCCGTTGGCGTGGATGCCATGCAGCGAGCGAACGCCCTCGGCTCGGTGCTCGGACAGGCTCGTACCGGTCCGGCCGTGCACCTCGAACCCGCCGGAACGGGTGGCCGCGACCCCGAACTCGAAACCGGTCGCGTGCACGATCAGGTCGACCTCGTACTCGGTGCCATCGAAGACGATCCCGGTCGAGGTGATCCGGTCGAGGCCCCGGCCCTGGGTGTCGATCAACGTCACATTCGTCCGGTTGAACGTCGGCAGGTAGTCGTCGCTGAAGCACGGCCGCTTGCAGAACCGGCCGTAGTAGGGCTTGAGCGCCGCCGCGTAGCGCGGGTCGAGAACCTGCTCGTCGACCCGGGCGCGGATCCGCTCCAACTGCGCGAAGTCCATCTCGGCCAGGGCCGCCGCGGCGGCCTCCGGTGATCCGGTTGCCCTCGCCTCGGCGCCGCCGCCCCAGATGGTCGTCCACCTGTCGCCGATCAGGTCAGCGTCCTGTGGCACGCCGGCGAGGATCGCGTCGAAGTTCTCCATCCGACGCCGCTGCCAGCCGGCGGCCTGGCGGGCGAACCAGTCGTGGTCGGTCGGCGCGTTGTCTCGGCTGTCGACGATCGGTGGGGTGCGCTGCACCACGTAGAGATGCTCGGCGTCGCGGGCGACATGGGGGACGATCTGGACGCCACTCGCACCGGTCCCGACGATCGCGACCCGCTTGTCCGCGAGCTTGACCATCCCGCCGGTCGGGTCTCCCCCGGTGTAGTCGTAGTCCCACCTGCTGCTGTGGAACTGGCGTCCGGCAAAGTCGGCGATCCCGGGTATCCCGGGGAGCTTCGGCCGGTTGAGCGGCCCGCTGCCCAGGACGACGAACCGAGCCCTGATCGCATCGCCGCGATCGGTGCTGACGACCCATCGGGCATCGGTGTCCGACCACCGAATATCGGTCACCTGGGTTTGAAACAGAGCGTTCTCGTACAGGTCGTACTTCCGGGCGACGACACAGAGATGGGCGGCGATCTCGGCACCGCGCGCATATTTCTCGGTCGGGACGTAGCCTAATTCCTCAAGGAACGGGAGATAAATGTAGGACTCGCAGTCGCACGCGATCCCGGGATAGCGGTTCCAGTACCAGGTCCCACCGAAGTCCGCGCCCTTCTCGATGACCCGGAAGCTGTCGACGCCGGCCCTGCGCAGCTCAACGGAGGTCAACAGCCCGGCGAAACCACCACCGACGACGACGACATCGACCAGGTCGGTAGACGCCGGTCTCGACTCGGGCCCGTCGGCGTAGGGGTCATCGGAAAATTGAGAGAACGTACCTTCGACCGGGATGTACTGAGCATTCCCCTCGGGCCGTAGACGCTTGTCGCGCTCCGCTCGGTACTTCGCCTCGAGGTGTTCTCGTTCGCCGCGCGTCTCGACCGCCGCGGTCCCGAGTTCCGACATGTGTCCTCCCGCAATTGCGCAACATCGAGATTTGTGCACCGACAAGTCATCCTGCGTGCCCTGGTTCCCAAGCTAGAAGCGCCTAAAGGGCATCGACAAGCCGATTCTGGCCGGACACAATCCACTTTTGCCCATGCCCGAATCGCTGATCGCCCCGGCGCGAGTGGTACCGTCCAGCCGTCACCAAGCGCTCCCGCGCCGACGCCTCGCAGGTCCCGTGGCCGACGCGGTCCGTCAGCGATACGGAGGACGCTCGTGCACCGACGCACCCGCGACGTTCGCCGCCCGGACGTTGCCGCCGACCGCCCGTTGGCGCGGCCACCCAGCACAACCGTCACGTCCGCCAGCACGCTCGACGAGGCGAGCGCCGCGCTCAGCGCGACCTACAGTGACGTCACCGTCCGACTGCCCGTGCAGCAGCGGCGACTGCAAATGCGGCTGACGACTTTCAGCACCCCGAACCTCGCGCTCGGCGACCTCGAGCTGACCAGCTCCACCGTGCGATCCGCCCGCTTCCCATGGTTCGCCGTCTGTCTTCCCGTCCGCGGCGAGGTACGCGTGTCGACCGACCGGGCCACCGCACTAGTCGCCGGCAGGCGAGGGACGATCGTGGCGCCCGGTGATCCCGCAACAGTCGAATACCTCTCCCCCCGGTGCCACATGCGGACCATCCTCGTGGAACGGGCGGCGTTGGAGGCCGAGCTCTCGGCGATGCTGGGTCACACCGTCGTGCGTCCACTGATCTTCGACCCCACCGTCGACCACGGCACGGGCGACGCGTTCGAGCGCTCGCTCGCGATGCTGTCCTCAGAGATCCACCAGCCGGGCGGACTGGCGACCATCCCAGCCATGGCACCCCGACTCGGACGCCTGGTCATGGCCGGCCTGCTCACCAGCTGCCAGCACAACTACTCCGCGGAGCTCGACCGGCCCGCCGGTGGGCACGAACCAAAACCGATCCGCGACGCCATCGACGCCATCGAAGCCCGTCCGGCCCAGATCACCACCGTGGCCGACATCGCCAGGGCCGCTGGCCTGAGCGTGCGGGCGCTCGACGCCGGGTTCCGCCGCCATGTGGGACTCCCGCCGATGAAGTACCTGCGGCAGGTGCGACTTGCCAGAGTGCACAGCGAACTGCTCGCCGCCGAGCCCGCCGTCACCACAGCGACCTCCGTCGCTCACGGGTGGGGTTTTGTTCACTACGGTCGGTTCGCCGCCGAGTACCGCGGGGTCTATGGGTGCACACCGTCGGAGACCCTGCACTCGGCTGCGACGCTGTAGCCACGCACGTCGTCGCCGACAGCGGCTCCACCTGAGGCGTCCGGCACCATCCGGACATCTACTCCCACGAGATTGCTGGAGTACTAGACTCATCGGTGAGACCGACAGGGGACCGAGCATGTTCCAGAACACGGCTACCCTGTGCATCTGCCCACGCACGCCTGGCTTTGAACCATCCCAGAGAGAGCGCTGTGCGGGATGCGTGGTTGTACGCGGGAGAATCGAGGCCACCGCATGACGGATCATGCTATAGATGCTCTCCCCTGGGCCACCTCGGTCTGGCGCGACGCCCACCCTTCCGTCTCTCATCACACCGAGGTCGACAGCGCAGCGACGTCGATAAGTCACACATATGGCTACTCACGGGTCGAGTCGAACGATGCGGACCGCAAGTTCGACATGCGACTCGAGACGATCGAGCTGATCGGGACCCGGCTGTCGGTTCTGGACATCACCTCGGCACGAGTGACGACGGTCACTGATCACGACCGGTACACGATCTGCATTCCCGTCGTTGGGTCGGCGGGGATCTCGATGGACCGAGAATTCACGACAGTAGAACGATCAGGGGGCGCCGTGATTTCGCCTGGCCACCCTGTAGAAGTGAACTATCTCGGAGAGAGATCGAAGGTTCTGACCGTCTGCTTCCCTCGTGGTCGAATCAACGAAGAGACCTCGGCGGTCCTCGGATACCGAGTGGCGTCGGATCCGCAGTTCGCCCTGAGAATCGAGGAGTACGGGAGCGGATCCTCATTTTACCGCGTCCTGCGATTCGTTTCTCACGAGCTTGCCCAGTCGGACGGTGTCACCTCATCGTTCCCGGTGGCCGACCGTCTGGTCAGCATCATGATCTCCGCGTTGATAGCGAGTCAGCCGCATACGTACTCGCCAGCCTTGGCCGGGCCCGCAACAGGAGTCCCGTCGCACCGATCCATCAAGAACGTCGTCGAAGCCATCAACGCAGATCCACTGCAGTTCTGCACGTTGGCAGATCTGGCCAGGTTCGCCACCATGAGCGCAAGCGCGTTGGGTGTCGTCTTCAGACGCCATCTGGGGGTCTCGCCGATGACGTATGTCAGGAACGTACGCCTCGCCCGTGCCCACGAAGACCTGGCACGTAGCGATCCCACACGAAGTACAGCCGCAGCAATTGCATATAGTTGGGGCTTCTACCACTACGGCCGCTTCGCGCGGGCGCACGAAGTCGAATACGGCGTCTCACCGGCGGCCCTGCTGCACAGGACGGGCTAGCCAGCCATGCCGCCAATGGCTTCGGATTTCGCAGCCGGCAGCATTCGCGATGTAGCTAGGACTCGTTCCAATGTTGGCCTTACAGGTGGCTATGAAGGAAAGCGCCGGCCGCGGCCACTGACTCCTTACCTTCAGGAACCCATCTGGCGTAGAACTGCCACACATGCGGTGCGCCCTCAAACACCTCGAGCCTCACTTCGACCCCACTGCTCTCCGCACGGCTGGCCAACTCGACAGAGTCGTCCAACATCCTGTCGATGCTGCCGGCGTGTACCAGCATCGGCGGAAGCCCGTGCAGATCACCAAAGAGCGGCGAAGCTTCAGGTGTCCT
>DASXJE010000078.1 GCA_036497565.1 Mycobacteriales bacterium | reverse complement strand
CGTGAGCAAGTCCGGCGTCAGAAACTTCGCGCCGAACTTGGATTGGGACTGTCCTTGGCCATTACCGACAGCGGGACCGACGAAGCTCTCGGAGGAATCGGGCTCTGGCTCCGCGCGGTGGCGCCGGACGGCGCCACCGGTTATCGCGAGGAGGCTCATGGGCGAGCCAGTCTCCACTACTGGGTCTCGCCCGAATTCCGCGGACGTGGCTATGCCACTGCCGCGCTCAACGCCCTGTCGGCATGGGCGCTCCGCCTGAGCGATGTTCACCGGCTGGAGCTCTTCATCGAACCGACGAACGAGCCCTCGTGGCGAACCGCAGAACGGGCGAGGTATCACCGAGAGGGGTTGCTCCGCAGTTGGCAACAACTCGGCGATTCACGTCGCGACATGTTCGTCTACTCCCGGCTGCCGGACGACTAAGGCTGACCTGTCAGACCGTGGTCGCGCGGTGTGGCAGCTTCCATCCTGGCCGCGGGAAGTGGCAGGAGTAGCCGTCCGGATAGCGCTTCAGGTAGTACTGGTCGTCGGCCTCGGCCTCCCAGAAACGGCCGGCTTCGCTGATCTTGGTGACGACCTTGCCGGGCCAGAGGCCGGAGGCCTCGACGTCCATGATCGTGTCCTCGGCCACCTGGCGTTGCTCGTCGGTCGTGTAGAAGATCTCGGAGCGGTAGTCGGAGCCGGAGTACTTGCCCTGACGGTCCTTGGTCGTCGGGTCGTGGATCTGGAAAAAGAACTCGAGCATGTCCCGGTAGGAGGTCTGCTCAGGATCGAAGACGATCTCGATGGCCTCGGCGTGGCCGGGATGGTCATCGTCCGTCGGGTTCTCGTTCTCGCCACCGATGTAGCCGACTCGGGTGGAGATCACCCCGTCGCGCTGGCGGATCTGCTCCTGCATTCCCCAGTAACAGCCCCCGGCGAGGATCGCGGTCTCGGCGTTGTCGCTCATGGCACCTCTTCCCCCGACGTTCGCCCCCACCTTAGTCTCGGGGACAGGTCGCGGTGATGCGTAACCGCAATGGGCGGCCGCCGCGATCGGGCACAACTCGCCCATCCAACGACAAGGCCGATGAAGTCCTGGATGTCCAGCGGCATAAGGCCCCGAAGCGACAATGCGGACGCCGACTCAGCTCGACCGTATCCAGAAGTCGTAGGGGTGGCGGCCGGATCGGAAGCCGTGGGTTTCGGCCATGGCTGCGGCCTCGGCGAAGCCACGCGCGAGCACCGCCGGGTCGTGGGCGTCACTCCCGAACGTGATCGCTTCGCCGCCTTCGTCGTGCCACCAGCGGACGATCTCCGGGTGGAGCGGCACTTTGGTGTTGACCTCCAGCGCTCGGCCGCTGGTCGCAAGAGCCCGTAGTACGTCACGGAACTCGTCCTGGAACGCGTTCGGATCGAACGGCCCGGCCTGCGCCGGCCAGTGGCGGACCGGATAGTCGATGTGGGCGAGCACCGCGAACACGTCGGAACCGGCGACCAAACGCTTCAGTTCGGCCAGGTAGTCGCGGATCACCTCGAACGCCGGCCGCTGCTGAAACAGCTCGCCCGGCTCAAAGAACCGCTCGCCGACGGGCAAGGAGTGCAGCGAACCGAGCACCCGGTCGAACTGTCCGGCGTCGAGGATCTTCGCGGCGACGTCGGTGTGCCAATGGGCTTCGCCCAACTCCACCCCGCTGAGGATCCGAAGCGTCGGATATTGGTCGCGGCACCGCTGCAGGCACTCGAGGTAACCGTCGAGGTCCATCTGGGGCGGGGTCAGTGATCCGTCCGGCGTGGCAAGTGCCCGAAGGTGGTCGTCGAGATCGCGGACATCGGCCGTCCAGGTCGTGAAATCGGCGTGCTCGGTGAATGCGACCGCGGGCAGACCCAGCTCCACCGCCCGGGCGCAGGTCCGGTCCATCGAGCCGTACGGCGCATCCCAGGACCACTCGCTGTGCACGTGACTGTCCGCTGCCAGTACCACCACGCGATCCTTCCAGCCGGACCTACGCGTCTGGTACTCGACCCTGGGGGTGGATCAGGTCGAAGATCGAGCCATGCACAGCGACGAGACGGCGCCGGAGTCCTTCGCGGTTCGGACAGCCGCTGCCGCCGACCGGGACGCGATCCGGCGGCTGCTGCAGCACCTGCATCCGCAGGACGCGGGCCGTGCGACGCTGCCGCTCATCCGTCAGGAGTCGAAAACGTTCGTCGCCAGCGATGAGCGGGGCGTCATCGGCCTGGCGGCGGTCACCGTCGTCGACTACGGGGTCGAGGCCTACGGGATGATCGAAGAGCTTGTCGTCGAGGACAGCCGGCGCGGCGAGGGCGTCGGCAGCTCCCTGCTCGAGAGTTGCCGCAGCTGGCTCGAAGACGCCGGTGCCCGGGTGATCTTCGTGTCCGCGTTGGACGACGCCGAGCAGTTCTACGTGGGTGCCGGGTTCAGCCGCTGCTCCGGCCCATGGTTGTACCGGTCGCCGGGGGACCAGCCGGACGACGTTCAGGGCTCGCCGGTCGGCTGGGTAGGTTGAGGCGATGACCGACATCATGCGCGCCGTCGCGTTCACCAAGAGCCTGCCCATCAGCGACGAGAGCAGCCTGACCGACATCGAGCTGCCGATCCCGGAGCCGGGTCCGCACGACCTGCTGGTGCGGGTCGAAGCCGTCAGCGTGAATCCCGTCGACACGAAGATCCGGCGCCGCGGTGACCGGGACCAGCCGACCGTCCTCGGCTTCGACGCCGCCGGGACGGTGGTCGGCCGGGGCGCCGAGGTCTCGCTGTACGACGTCGGCGAGGACGTCATGTATGCCGGAGCCAACAACCGGCCGGGCACCGACGCCCAGTTCCACCTGGTCGATCAGCGCCTGGTGGGGTCGAAGCCGGCGAGTCTCACGTTCGCGGAGGCGGCCGCGCTGCCGCTCACCACGATCACCGCTTGGGAGGTTCTTTTCGACCGGCTGAAGGTGGGCGCGGACGACAAGGGGACGTTGCTCGCGGTGTCGGCGGCCGGCGGGGTCGGGTCGATGCTCTGCCAGCTGGCGCGCACCATGACCGAGCTGACGATCGTCGGTACCGCCAGCCGCGACGAGTCGCGCGCGTGGGCGAGCCGCATGGGCGCCCATCATGTGGTCGACCATTACGGCGATCTCGCCGCCGCCGTCAGGGCCGTGGCGCCGGACGGTGTCGACTACATCTTCACGCCGCAGTCGAAGGACAACATCAATGCCTTCGCCGACCTCATCACGCCGTTCGGGAGCATCGCCGCCATTGACGATCCAGGTGCGATTGAGTTGATGCCGCTGAAGGCGAAGAGTGCCGCGTGGCTCTGGGAGAGCATGTTCACCCGCTCGCTGTTCGAGACGCCGGACATGGTGGAGCAGCACCGGTTGCTGGCCGCGGTCGCGTCGATGGTCGATTCGGGTGCCCTGCAAACGACGTTGACGACCGAGCTCGGACCCATCGACGCCGCCACGCTGCGCGAGGCGCACCGCCAGATCGAGAGCGGCACGACCATCGGCAAGGTGGTCGTCGCCGGCTGGGCGTGACCCCCGCGAGCTCTAGCGGACGGTGGTGCCGACGTCGATGCCGGCACAGATGTCGCTCATCGACCCGGCGACCGCGACGTCGAAGACGTGCATCGTCAGGCTGTGTTCTTGGGCGAGGACGAACGCGCTGCGGTCCATGACGGTGATGCCTTCGCGGATCGCGTCCTGGTAGCTCAGCTGCGTGTAGCGACGGGCCTGGGGATTGACGTTCGGGTCGCTGTCGTAGACACCGTCCACACCGCGCTTGGCGACCAGGAGCGCATCGGCGTCGAGTTCGAGTGCCCGCTGCACCGACGGGTAGTCGGTGGTGACGTAGGGCTGGCCGATGCCGCCGGCCAGCAGCACGATGTTCCGGCGTTCGAGGTGCCTGATGGCACGGAGCCGGATGAACGGCTCCGCGACCGTCTGGATCGGCACTGCGGTCATGACGCGGACGTCGGAATCGGTGCGTGCGGTGAGAACCCCACGCAGCATCAGGGCGTTCATGACGGTGCCGAGCATGCCGATGTTGTCCGCCTCGGCACGGCCGATGCCCCACCCGTCCGCCATCTTGCCGCGGAAGTAGTTGCCGCCGCCGACCACGACCGCCACCTGCAACCCGGCGGTGTGTACGGCGAGGATCTCGTCGGCGAAGTGCGCAAGATTTGCCGGATCGACGGCTGACCCGCCGGACCCCGCCAGTGCCTCACCGCTGAGCTTCAGGACGACCCTGCCGTATCGCGCCACCTGACGACCCCTCTCCGGGCCGCGCGCCCCGCGACCCGACCGACCGTAGCGATTCGCCTAGCGACCGACGGACCAGCCCCCGTCGGAGGCGATCACCTGCCCCGTCACCCAGTCCGCCTCGTCGCTGACCAGCCAGGCGACCAGGCGGGCCATGTCGACGGGGAGGCTCCACCGACCCCCTGGGTGCAGGGCGACGACCCGGGCCCTCGTCGCCGCGTCGGCGTAGCCGGTGTCGCTGGGACCCGGGTTGACGCAGTTGACGGTGATGCCGCGGCGGATGAGGTGGGTCGCGAGGCTCGGGGTGATCTGGTGCAGTGCCCCCTTGGAGGCGATGTAGGGGAGCTCGCCCGGCATGGCGCCGTGGTACTGGCCCGAGGTGAAGAGGATGACCCGCCCGCCGGGCCGGCCGTCGTGGTGCTGCGCGAACGCCTTGACCAGCAGCATGGAGGCGCGGGTGTTGACCGCGTAGCTGAGGTCGATCTCCTCGGCGGTCAGGTTCTCGAGCGTCTGGCCGCTGGACCGGGCGTGGTTGGCCACGACGATGTCGAGGTGTCCGAAGCTGCTGCGGGCGACATCGACGAGGGCGGCCGGGCTCTCGGGATCGGCGAGGTCGGCCGAGACCAGCTCGACCCGTGCGCCCTCGCCGCGGAGCTCCTCGACGAGCGCCTCGGCGCCACCGACATCCGCACCCCAGGGCATCTCCGCGTCGTGCGGCGACCAGGTGTGCAGGAGTACGGAGGCGCCGTCCGCGGCCAGCCGGCGGACGATGGCTGCGCCGATGGCGATACGACGGCTCGCGCCGGTCACCAGGGCGACCCGGCCTTCCAACGGTCTACCAGACGGCATGCAGCAATCATGCCGACTGCGGCCCCGGACGACTACCGACATGCCCGACCACAGGATTTCTGGCACCATGTGAGGTATGCAGCCACGCCGCGAGCGAATGATGCGCCCCTTCCCGGGGCTCCTCGGCGTGCGCTGACCAAACCGACGACCAGGCCCCTGTGCTGCGGGGCCTGTTCTGCGTCTTCCCCCCGCTCGCGACAGGGCGGAAGGAATGACGATGTCCGTCACCGGACGCTTCTACATCACGACGGCGATTCCCTACGTGAACGCCGCCCCGCACCTCGGGCACGCACTGGAACTGGTGCAGACCGACGTACTGGCCCGTCATCGACGCCTGCGCGGCCAGCCGGTCCGCTTCCTCACCGGAACCGACGACAACGCCCTCAAGAACGTCACCGCCGCCCGGGAGGCCGGGGTCGAGGTTGCCAGGTTCGTGCGGGACAACGCCGAACGCTTCGCCGCCCTGCGGGAGCCGCTGGCGCTGTCCTTCGATGATTTCATCCGCACCAGCTCCGATCCGCGGCATGCCGCCGGAGTGACCCGGCTGTGGCGGGAGTGTGCGGTGGCCGGCGACTTCTACTGCAAGGGCTACGAGGGGCTCTACTGCCGGGGCTGCGAGCAGTTCTACAACCCGGCGGAACTCGTCGACGGACTCTGCCCCGAGCATCGGGTGGCTCCCGAGGTGGTCGCCGAGGAGAACTGGTTCTTCCGGTTGTCCCGGTACGCCGAGCCGGTGCTGGCGGCTCTGGAGTCCGGCGCGGTCCGCGTCGAGCCACCGGCCCGGCGTAACGAGGTGCTGGCCTTCGTCCGCGCCGGTCTGGCCGACTTCAGCGTCTCCCGTCCCGCCGCACGGGCGGGCGGCTGGGGGATCCCGGTCCCGGACGACCCTGCGCAGGTGGTCTACGTGTGGTGGGACGCGCTGACCAACTACGTCACCGCCCTCGGCTACGCCACCGACGATCCGGCGTACCGGCAGTGGTGGGTGGAGTCGGCCGAGCGGGTGCACGTGATCGGCAAGGGCATCGTGCGGTTCCACGCCGTCTATTGGCTGGCCCTGCTGCTCTCGGCCGGCCAACCCCTGCCGACTGCCATCTTCGTGCACGACTACCTGACCGTCGACGGGGCGAAGCTGTCCAAGACCGCCGGCAACGCCGTCGACCCGGCGTTGCTGGTGGCCGGCTACGGCGTGGATGCGGTCCGCTGGTGGCTGCTGCGTGAGGTGTCCCGCGTCGGGGACACCGACTTCACCGTCGACCGGCTGGTCAACCGCGCGAATGGCGACCTTGCCCACGCGCTGGGAAACCTCGTCAACCGGATCCTCACCCTCGTGCACCGGTACCGCGACGGCCGGGTCGCTGCGCCGGGAGGATCGACCTCCGGGACGGCGCTGGCCGGTGCCCTGTCCGAGCTCCCCGGCCGTATCGACCGGGCCCTGGACGACTTCGACTTCCGATCAGCCACCGGGGCGCTGTCCTCGGTGGTCGATGAGGGCAACCGGCTGGTCGACGCCGAACGGCCCTGGGAGCTCGCCGGCGCGCAGCGCAGCGGCGACGCGACAGCCGCGGGCCGGCTGGACGACGTACTCGCGCTGCTGGTCCACGCGTGCCGCGTCGTCGCCATCGAACTGGAGCCGTTCATCCCGACCGGCGCCGCTCGGCTGCGCAGCCAGCTGCTGTCCGGTGACCGGGTCGGACGGCCGGAGCCGGCGTTCCCCCGACTCGACCCCGTCCTGTCGGTGGCCGCCGCTACGGTGCCGGAACCACTGAATGCGGATGGAGCCAGCGATGAGCCACGTGACGAGCAACCAGCCCGAGGGCACCCCGACGTGGATCGACCTGGGCGTCCCCGATCTCGGGCGGGCGGGTGACTTCTACGGCGCGGTCTTCGGCTGGACCTATCACCGGGGATCCGCGGCGACCGGGCACTACACCAACTGCCTGCTGGGCGGTCGGCGGGTTGCCGGGATGATGCCGACGCCGGACAGCGGAAACGCCCGGTGGAACGTCTATCTCGCCACGGCGGACTGCGACACCGCCGCGGCCCGCATCGCCGACGCCGGGGGCACGATCGTGCGGCAGCCGATGAAGGTCGGCGGGAAGGGCCGGATGGTGATCGCCCGCGATCCCGGCGGCGCGCAGTTCGGCCTGTGGCAGGGCGGGTCGCACATCGGGTGCGAGGTCGTCAACGAGCCCAACTCCCTCGTCCGCAACGACCTGATCACGTCGGAGCCCGAGCCGGCCAAGCGCTTTTACGCCGACGTGTTCGGTTTCACGCTCGATCGCAACGACGACCTGCCGGATCTCGACTTCACCTTCCTGCGCCGACCGGACGGTCACGAGGTCGGGGGCATTTTCGGCAACCCGGATGCGCCGGAATCGGCCTGGAACACCACCTTCGAGGTCGCCGACGCCGACGCCACCGTCGAGCGGGCGACGGCCGCCGGAGGCACGGTGGACGACCCGCAGGACATGCTCTACGGGCGGATGGCGACGATCACCGATCCCTTCGGCACCGAGTTCTCGGTGATCGCGCGACCCGGCGAATGAGCTTGCGTCGCCGTCATCATCCGACCCGGGAGGACTTCGGCTGCGTCCTCGACGTGATCGGCGTCGGTGTCGGGACGAGGTGTCGACGACGGCCCAGCACCGGTCCGGAGTGCCGGAACAGCAAGCGGGCGCCGTTGAGGGTGGTGTTCTTGTAGGTGATCGCCTTCCGACCCGTCAGGACCCGGTTCTTCGGCGTCTCGTCGGCGTTGAGGAACTGCACCAGACCGTGGCGGCGGCCGAGGCTGATGCATTCGTGGATGTAGCGGAAGGCGAACGGTTTCGGGTCCCGACCGGTGAGCCGGGCGGCAATGACGTCGGCGACCTTCGGTCCGGTGAAGCCACCGGAACGGCAGCCCATCGCGAGTTGCTCTCCCCAGCGCCCGGCGACGGCTGCCGCATCACCGATGACATAGACGTCGTGGTGGGACACCGACCGGAGCGTCGTATCGACGAGCGCCCGGCCGGTCGCGTTGACCGCCAGCCCCGCCGTCCGCGCGAGCGTGGGCACGGTGAAACCACCGGCCCAGACACACAGCTCGAACGGAATGTGTCGGCCGTCGGCGAGCACCAGGCTCGTCGGCTCGACCCGGTCGACGCGGGCATCCTCGACGACGCGGACACCGAGCGCGGTGAAGGTGTCGTCGAGGTAGCGACGGGCCTTGTCCGACAGCCGCCCGCCCGGCGTGCCGGAGCTGACCAGCTGAGTGCGGATGCCGGGGAACGCCGTGGCGATCTCGGTGACGGTTTCGATGCCGGTCAGTCCGCCCCCGCAGACCGTGGCCGTGGCACCACCGCGCTCCGCGAGGTCGGTCAGTCGATCGCGCAGCTCGAACGCTGCGGAGGCGCCGACCAGGATGGCGCAATGCTCGGCGACGCCGGGCACGGACGTGACGTCGATGTTGCTGCCCAGTGCGTAGACCAGTGTGTCGTAGAGCAGGGTGCGCCGACCGCCGCGCTCGTCGGTGGTGTGCACCTCGCGGCCGGCCAGGTCGATACGGGTGACCGACGCGGTCACCAGTTCGACGCCCGAGCCGCTGAGGTAGCGGCTCAACGGCACCTGGTCGATGTCCTGGCCGGTGGCCAGCTGGTGCAACCGGGGACGCTCCACGAAGGAGCCGAAGGCGCTGACCAGGGTGACGGTGACCTCGTCCGGCCACACCTGGCGGGCCAACCTCCGGGCGGCGGGGACACCGGCGTATCCCGCTCCGATGATCACAACGTTGTGCTTCATGTCGCCTGCCTTCACAGTCGAGGTTGTCACCCCTCTGAGACGACGCCGGTCGTCGTGCTGTGACAGGTTCGACGTGGGGCTGTCACAGATCGGCGCGCGGCCCCGTCTCAGGGGAAAGGCAGGAGCGGAAGGATGCTGATGGCCGACGACGGCACGGCCGGCGCCGAGGACTTCGTGGCGCTGCGGTCGTTGCTGTTCTCGCTCGCCTACCGGATGACCGGCAGCGTGGCCGACGCCGAGGACATCGTCTCCGACGCCTACCTGCGGCTGCGTCGCGCCCAGGCCGCCGGTACGCAGATCGCCTCGCTCAAAAGCTACCTCTCCTCGGTGGTCACCCGGCTCAGCATCGATCATCTGCGGTCGGCCCGGATGCGCCGCGAGGCCTACGTCGGGCCCTGGCTCCCCGAACCACTCGTCCGCACCGACACGACGCCGGAGTCCGAGCGGGTCGAACTCGCCGACACCCTCTCGATGGCCTTTCTCGTGCTCCTGGAGACGCTCAGTCCGACGGAACGGGCCGTGTTCCTGCTCCGCGAGGTGTTCGAGTTCGACTACCCGCAGATCGCCGGCATCCTCGACAAGACAGAGCAGCACTGCCGACAGCTGATGCACCGGGCCCGCCGACATGTCGACGTCCGCAAACCCCGCTTCGACGCCGAGGTGCAGGAGCGCGACGAACTCGCGACCCGGTTCTTCATCGCCCTCGAGGACGGCGATTTCGACCCGCTCATCACGATGCTCGCCGCTGACGTCGTGGCCTACGGCGACGGTGGCGGCAACGGCCCGTCGCTGCCTCGGCCGGTCAACGGCCGGGACAAGGTGCTCCGGCTGCTGGCGGCGCTCAGCCGGGCCGCCGCCGAATACGATCTGCATTTCGAGCCCGTGCCGGTCAACGGGCAGCCGGGCGCGCTCTTCCTCGACGCCGACGGACGGCTGCTGAACGTTTTGGCCCTCGACATCCTCGACGGCACCGTCCAGGCCGTCCGCTCGGTGATCAACCCCGACAAGCTTCGGCACCTCGGGCCGCTGATCACCGCCGATCACCCCTTGCGCGGCGGGCGCGGTCAGGTCCGCTGAGCGGCCCGGTGTCCTTTCGGCGCCGTACGCCGGTAGACGGTGCCGCCCGGGGCGTACCACCGCGCCTTCTTGCGCACCGCCGGTGCCGGGTCGCCGGCGGCAGCGACGTCGATGGCATGCACCGCCTCGGGATGGGTGTGCACCCACGCGCCCACCAGCTCGACGGCCATCGCCCGCGCATGGGGGTCGGGATCGGCGCGCAGCAGTGCCATCGCGGGCGGAAGCACGTCGACCGCCGCAGGACGGCATGTGCTGTCGCTCTTGCAGCGATCGCAGGCGAGAGCGTGCAGCGCCTCGATCCGGACCTCGGCGACGGGATCGTCGAGCGCCGCCAGCAGGGCCGGGGTGCTCGCCGCGTCCATGACGTGGTCGAGGATCTTGCAGCACCGTGCGCGTACCCGCGGATCCCGGTGGCGCAGACCGTCGCGGGCGGGCTCGGCGGCATCCGGGCCGAGGGCGAGCAGACGCTGTTGCGCCGTGAAGTACCGGTGCGGGTCGCCGAGCTGCTCGACGAGCTCCGGCGCACTCAGCGCGGCGAAGTCCGACCCGGGCAGCATGTCCTCAGTCTGCGGGCGATCGGTGGTGCGTCAAGCCGGTTTGCGGCGATGCACCCACTGCAGCAGTGAGGCCGACGCCATCGACGTCGTCCGCGCGTAGTAGTGCTCCACCTCGTCGTCCGACAAGACCTCGCGACCAGCGCCGGAGGTACCGCGCCGGAAGAAGGCCGCGGTGTCTTTCAGGACACCGTCCCGGCTGGGAACGGTGCGCCGGGCATTGGCCCGCATTTCGTCGAACGTCGCAGCCTGTACCAGATCGGGCCACAACGCGCGGGGTACCGAGACGCCGAGCAGCGACGCCAGGCGGCGCATCTCGCCGTCGAGGTCGGCGATCAGGTCGTCGTAGTGCACGAGCACGACATTGGGCTCGGCCCGCCGAGACCAGGCGTCGGACAGGTGCCACATCACCCCGGGAAGCGAGTCCAGCTCATCGCGGGGATCGGACTCGCGATCGATCCAGCGGACGAGCCAGTCGCGCAGCGACGGGCGGGGCCGGGGCGGGCGGGCCGGCTCGGGCCGGCCGGTGAGTTCCCGCAGCCGGGCCCGGTCGATGTTGTCACCCTGGTGGTAGAGCGAGACCGCGCTGTCGAGCGGATGCCGGGCGACCACGATGTAGGTGGCATGTGGATCGACCGGAACCCCGTCGAGCGGGGTGTGGGTTTTGACGAACCGCCGGTGCTGTTGATCGGTCAGCCCCGCGAGCATCTGCTCCCGCGGCTGGGTGAGCCAGTCCACCCAGGGCGACAACTCGACCAGCGGTGCGGGCAGTTTCGGCGTCTGGAAGACCAGCAGGGCGCAGATCATCTGCATCCACGTCGTGCCGCTCTTGGACCGGGTGCTGATCACGATGTCGCCGGACCGGAACGGGAAGCCCAGCCATCGGGCGCTGTCTTCGTCGTCTGATTGGTAGCGAACGGTCGCCTCGGGCACGGGACGAGGCTAGTGCGAACTGCTCGACGGCGATAGGTGGCCCACGGAATGCCCTGACCGCGCCGCTATTTCAGCCCTGAGGTCATGAATCCGCCGATGAAGGCGCGCTGCGCGACCACGAAGAGCAGCAGTACGGGGAGGATGTAGAGGATCGCGCCGGCGGCCAGCGCGTTGTTGAGCGGGGTTCCGGCACTGGTCTGGTAGCCGTTGCTCAGGCCGACCGCGAGCGTCGTCTGGTCCTGGCTGAGGAAGAGTGACGGCGCGATGAAGTCGCCCCAGGCCGCGGTGAACGACAGGATGAACCCGGCGGCCGTGACCGCTTTGGCCAGGGGCAGGAAGATCGTGGCGAAGATCCGGAAGTAGCCGCAGCCGTCGATGATCGCGGCATCCTCGAGGTCCATCGGCATGCTCGTGAAGGTCTGCCGGAACAGGAAGATGAGGAATGCCGACCCGCCGAGCCCCCACAGCACCCACGGCCAGTAGGTGTAGATGAGGTGGATGCGGGCGAAGATGAGGTAGGTCGGTATCAGCGTCACGATCTGCGGCAGCATCAGAGTTGCGACGACGACGAGGAAGAGCGGACGTTTGCCCCGGGCCCGCAGCCGGGCGAAGCCGAAACCGACCATGGCCGAACTCAGCGTGGCGAGCGCGCCCTGCACGGTGGCCAGCAGCAGCGAGGTGAGGGCGTAGCGCCCGAAGGGGATCAGGGTCAGCGCATCGTGGAAGTTGGCCCAGCGCAGCGAATGCGGCAGCCACGCCGCGCTGGACAGCTCACCGGCGTTCTTGAAGGCGATCGACAGCAGCCACAGCAGAGGTACGACGAACAGCACGGAGACCACCGTCAGCACGGTGTAGATCGCTGCCTTCCGCGGGGCGCTCTCGGTCCGCGTGCTCATCGGGTCCGCCGTCCTCTGCGTGTAGCCGGTTCGTCAGGGCCACTCTCGTAGAACACCGTGCTGGCGCTCACCTTGAAGATGATCAGCGTGAGAATCAGGATCAGCGCGAACAGCACCCACAGCAGGGCGGAGGCGTAGCCGAACCTGCCGTAGGCGAAGTACTGCGCGTAGACGTGGATCATGTAGAGGTAGTTGCTCTGCGGCACCGACGTGACGGTGGTTGACGCCGACTGCACGGACAGCAGCAGCGCCGGGACGAAGGCCTGGACGGCGAAGATGACGCCGGTGATGACCTCGAACAGGATGATCGGCGAAAGCAGCGGCAGGGTGATACGCCGGAAAACCTGCCACGCGTTCGCCCCGTCGACGCGAGCGGCCTCCTGCAGCTCCTGCGGGATCCCCTGCAGCCCGGACAACGAAATGATCATTGTGCTGCCGACGCCCCAGAGCGTCATGGCGATCATCACCCAGAAGACCGTCGGGTCGGCGAGCCAGTCGATCGAGGAGATGCCGAACCAGCCGAGAATGTTGTTCAACATGCCGAAGTCGGAGTTGAACAGCAGCTTGAAACACAGCGCGGAGCCGACGATCGGGACCACGGCCGGCAGGTAGAGAAGGGCGCGGAAGGCTGCGCGACCGCGGATCGGGCGGTTCACCAGCACCGCGAGCGCCAGGCCGAGAATGATTCCGGCCGGGACCGTGACGGCGGTGTAGAGCCCGGTGCGGGTCAGGGCGTGCAGCGCGTCGGGGTCGCTGAGGATGTCGGTGTAGTTGCGGCCGCCGACGTAGTGGTAGCGACCGGTGAGGCCGTCGTAGTTGGTGAGGCTGAGCCAGAGGGCATAGCCGAGCGGAAAAAGCGTCAGCAGGATGAAGCCCAGCAGCCACGGCGCGACGAACGCGTAGAAGGTCCGTCCGCGGTAGCGCTTCCAGCCCTCGGTCTGCGCAGGCTGCTGTCGGCGACGGACTGCCGTACGCCCGGCGAGGGAGGTGGTCACGTGATGAGTTCCTTTCCCTGCCGGAGAAGCGGATTCAGCGTGCCGTTGATGGCGTCGGCGAGTTTGCCCGCGGCCAACCCGCCGTCCAGACCCTTGACCAGCTCCTGGCTGAGTGAGGCGTCGATCGCGCTGATCGCGACGTACGGCGAGAACTTCAGCACCGAGTAGTGCGGGAGTTCCTTGTCCTGTACGCCGAGCGCCTGTTTCTGATAGGCCTTCGACTTCGGCAGGTCCGCCTCCATCGACGTGATGCCCGGAAGGCCCCAGCCGGACTGGGCCCGCCGGACCGCGGGTGGCCCGCCGAAGTAGTGCTCGAAGAAGGCCCAGGCGGCCTCCTTGTGCGCCGCCTTCTGCGGGATCCAGTGCCCCGTCGCCGAGAAGCACGGGCTGATCCGGTTCGACCCGAACTGCGGTGCCGTCATCAGCCGCACATGGTCCTGCAGCTTGGGATCGGTGGCGACCTCGCCGGAGAACCAGTAGCCGTAGCCCAGCATGCCCAGCTGGTCGCCGTCGAACGCCGGCCAGGCGCCGGCGGCCAACGGCCGGGCCACCGTCGGTCCGATCTTCGCGGCGGCGTACTTCAGGTACCACTTCAGCGCCGACAGCGGCTCGGGTGCGGAGAAGTCGACCTTGGAGAAGTCGTCGTTGAAGATCGACCCTCCGGCCGACGCGACCATGTTGAGGAAGCCGGCCGTCAGGCTCACGTCGTAGGGCGGGTAGAGGCCGTACGCCGAGTACTTCACCCCGGAGCGCTTGGTGAGCCGCTGCCCGATGTCGAGCATCTCGTCGTAGCTGATCGGGTCGGTCATCGACGGCAGGTCGACCCGGGCCTTCTCGAACGGTCTGGTGTTGCACCACATCATCGCGTCTTGCGAGTAGTCCTTCGCCAAGCCGTAGCGCGGGCCCTTTCCCTGTTCGGTGCCGTCGTAGCGCCACGTGTCGTCGACCCGGGCGAGCTTGTCCGGCGACAGGACCTTGCTCTTCGCGAAATAGGGGTCGAGGTTTTCGGCCAGCCCGCGCTTGACGAGGTACGGCGTGTTCGGCACGCCCTGGTCACGGACGACGTCCGGCGGGCTCCCGGCCGCGAACATCGCGGTGAGCAGCGTCTCCGAGACCGTCACCATCTTGATCTTGACGTCGGGATGCTTCGCCTCGAACTCCGCGATGTCCTGGACCGTGATCTCGGCAGGACTGGTGCCCATGATGGTCAACGTGGTCTTCCCGCCGGACGAGCCGCAGCCCGATCCCAGTGCGGTGACGCCGGCGGCCGTGGCCGCGGACGCGAGGAACCTACGTCGGCTCAGCCGAGCTGTCATCCACGATCTCCTTCGACGACCACGAGCGGTGGCCGGACACGGCAGAGAACGGGCCGAGCCACCGTCGTGTCTCGCACGGAGGGCCGTGGCCTCGTCGTGTCGGCTGTGGAGCGCGTCACAGAATCCGATCGCTCCGCACAATTGTCAAGAGTGGGTAGGTTGTCCAGGTCATGGGCCTCGTCATGGAGTCAGCGGATCTGCGCGAGACCGGTCCGGACCAACGTCGGTGGTTGAGCCTTCCGTCGAGCCGGCTCGTCCTGAACCCCTTCAACGGCACAACGACCCTCAGCCCGTTGCAGTACTCGACCGGTCCGGAGATGCCGCTGAACCTCGGCTACTACGCGGCCGACCATGCCGACGAGCTCGCGTCCGCCGTCGGTCTGTACCGGCGCGCCGCCGATCGAGCCGGCGCGGTCGACGTGGTCTGGCGGGACGAGTTCGACAGCCTCGATCCGGCGTGGACGGTCGGCGCGGACGTCGATGCCGTCGCCGACGGCCAGCTGCGCTTCGAACTGCGGCACGGCGCGCCGCATTACTCGGGGGCGGTCCGCCGGTCCGTCGAGGTCGATCTCGACGCGTCGCCGTGGCTGGAGATCGCGGTGGCGTCGGTCGCGGATGCGTGGGGGCTGCGGGTCAGTCGCGACGGTGGCCCCGACATCGTGATCCAGCCGGACGGCCGCGGCACGGGCACCTTCAGCTACGACATCGCCGAGCGCACCGGCTGGTCTGGTGTCACCCGGATCGAGCTGGTGCTGCGCGCGGCTGTGTGGGGCAAGCCGGTGCGCATCGACCACCTCCGCTTCCTCGCCGTCGTTCCGGTCCTGGTCGGCGCCGCCGAACGGACGGTCGAATGGCTGCCGCACACGCTGCCCTGGCAGGCGCGCTATCCGGATGGATCCGAGGCCGCCGGCTCGGACCTGCTCGCCGACGTCGACACCGTGCTGCGCACCGCGTCGCTCGTCGACGACACCGACGCCGGCCGGTGGGTGGTGACCGGCCGGTTCGCCGGCTCGGCGTCCTGGGACCCCGCGGCCCGCACCATGACCGTGCTCGGGGAACGGTTCGCCTACGCCGTACGCCTCTCGGCGGACCTCGAGATCGACGGGGACGCCGCGTTCCACCGGACGCAGCCTGAGCTCGTCGCCGGCCTGGCCCGCACCGGTACGCCGACCATCGGCGGATTCTGGTCGGTCCCGGTGCGGTCCGGCAACGGGCCCACGCCGATCGCGGCCGCCGTCGCGTTCGCCACCCTCGCCGACGGGGGAGCGGCGACCGCGCAGGCCCGCGCCGGTGCCGTACTCGAGTCCGGTGACCTCGACGCCGTCGAGACCTGCCGGCGGCGGTTCTGGGACGAGTTGCTCCGGCTGGTGCCGCGGCCGCGGCGGTTCGCGATCCGCGCCGTGCCTCGGCTGGGTGTCAGTGCGGCCGCGGTCCGGGCCGCCTATTACAAGGCGTGGGTGTTCCTGGCCGCCGACGTACTCCCGCCGATGCCGGAGGCCGGGTTCGCATATCCGCAACTCGCGACCGGCAAGCCGTCGCTCTACGTCGAGGGACCGCCCGGGGCGGCGGCGACCGCGGCCTGGGAGAGCCTGCTCGCGATGCAGCACTACGCCCATCTCGACCCCGAGACTGCCTGGTCGGCGTACCGGGGATTGATGACACTGGTCCGGCCGGACGGCGAGCTGGCCGGGGAGGGGTTGCCGAGCCGCAAGGCGCAGACGGCCGCCGCCCTGCACGCGCTCACCGGAGACTCGGCTGCACTCGCCGACGTCTACCCGGCCCTGCGCCGGCACCTGCTCTGGGCCGAGGCCGATCCGCGCTGGATCTTCAAGGACAGCACCCCGACCGACCAGAAGGACGCCCAGTTCGTCGCCTCGGTGCTCGTCGACATGGGTTTCGCCCGCGACCTCGCCGCCACCCTTGGCGAGACTGCCGACGTCGCGATGTGGGAGGCCCATCGGGCAGCGACCTTCACCGACTACCTGCGCTGGTTCTGGCCGACGCCGACGGCGGAGCCGGTGGAGATGATCCGGCCGGGAACGTCCGGGGCCGACCCCGGCAACGTCCTCTGGATCGGCACCGGTCTGCATCTCGACCTCTGGCCGGCGGCAAGTACGGAGCTGGCCGGACTGCTCCGTCGGTTCCTGCACACCTACCGGCCGGGGCGCAGCTTCTCCGGTTTCGTGCAGCCGAAGTACCCGGACATCAGCTACACCGTGCGCGGTCTCATCGACCAGGGACATCCGACGCAGGGCCTGGCGTTGGCCAACTGTGCGTTGCGCGACGTCGTACGCGCGAACCAGTTCGCCGAGACCTACGACGGAGAAGTGCCACAGGGACACGGCGTGCGCCCGTCGTACTTCGGGGCCGGCCAGGTCATCGATGCGGTCTGGCTCAACAACGGCTACCGCTCGGACGTCGCCCCGCCCGACCTCGCCTGATCGACGCGTCCGCAGGCTCGCAGAGGTTGTGTCCAAAAAGGCAATCGCAACCGGGAACAGTCTCGGGTCGGCCCTCGTTTGCCCTGCACGACCGCGGTCCCCGGGCCGCGGTCGCCAAACAAAGCATCAATCAAGGAGCGCAAATATCGTGCTGACACCAGAATCCCGTGGCCGACTCCACGAGGAGCTTTCCGCGCTCGAGATCGAGCGCACACGCCTGATGGACGTAGCGGCCAACACCGTCGGCAAAGACCCGGCGGACCAGGCTGAACGAACCCTCCGTGAGTTCGACGTGGAGCAGGTCGAGATACGCATTCAGCGGTTGCGCGATCGGCTGGATGCAGCAGACCGGCCGGCGCACGTCGCACCGTTGGACGGAACCGTGCGGTCCGGTGTGCTCGTCTCTCTCGACTTCGGAGACGGCGCCCCGGAGCGATACGTCGTCGGCGGCCTCGCCGAGGTCGACGAGGACGTCGACGTGGTGACGCCGAGCTCCCCGCTCGGTCGAGCGCTGCTGGGTTCCTCGGCCGGCGACACCGTCACCTACCGGACCCCGCAGGGCGAGCGGTCCGTGCGGATCACGGCGATCGACGCCCTGCCCGACGGTGCGGTGGGGGCCGGCTCGGGCCGGTGAGAGAATGAGGCCGTGATCATGCGGACTGCTGACGAGACCCAGACCATCGAAGAAACCCAGACGATCGAAGAAACCCGGCCGGACACCAGCTACTCCGAGCCCGGCGATCACGAGCGGCTCGCGCACTACGTTCGCAAGTCCGATCAGATGGCCGCAGCGATCGAGGGCACGCCGGTCCGGGCGCTCTGCGGGAAGGTCTGGGTGCCCACTCGGGACGGCGAACGGTTCCCGGTGTGCCCGGAATGCAAGGAGATCTACGAGTCGATGAAGGCCTGAGGCTTTCGCGCGCCTCGCGCGCGATCCTGGGATAACGCGGTCCCACTGCGACGGGATACGTCACAGTGGAATGGCCATGACCTTTGTCGTCGTCATCCTTGCGCTGGTGGCTGCCGGCTTCTTCGCCGTCGCGACGGTCGCCGAGCAGCACGCCGCCTACGAGGTCCCGGACGACTCCGCACACGGCGCCCACCTGCTCTTCACGCTGATGCGCCGGCCGCTGTGGTGGGGCGGTTTCGGGGGCAACATCGGCGGGTTCGTCGTCCAAGCGGTGGCCCTGGGACTCGGTTCGCTGCTGTTGGTGCAACCGCTTCTTGTCACCGCGCTGCTGTTCGCCCTGCCGCTCGGCGCCCGGTGGAACCACCGCCACATGGCCCGCGCCGACTGGGTCTGGGCGGTGCTCCTCGCGGTCGCGCTCGCGATCTTCGTCGTCGTCGGGCAGCCGACCCGCGGCATGGCGCGGGCATCGATCACCGCCTGGTTGCACGCCGCGATCGTGATCGTCCCGTGCGTCCTCGCGTGTCTGCTGTGGTCAGCCACCCGGCGGCGGCGCGCATCACGCGCGCTGCCGCTCGCCATCGCGACCGGCATCCTCTACGGCATCATCGCGGCGCTGACGAAGGCGGTCGCGAGCCTGGTCGGCCACGGCGCGGTGGCCGTCTTCACCAACTGGGAGACCTACGCCCTGATGGTCGTCGGGATCCTCGGGGTCGTGCTGCAGCAGGCGGCCTTCCAGGCCGGCTCACTGGAGGCATCACTGCCGGCGGCGACCGTGCTGGAGCCGATCGTGGCGACCGTGCTCGGCCTGACGATCCTCGGCGAGACGTTGCGGGCCGGTGGCCCGGCCCTGGTGTTGATCGGCCTCTGCGTCGTCGTGGTGGTCCTCGGGACCGTGGCGCTGGCCCGCTCCGCCGCGCGCTTCGCCCCTGAGCCCGCCACCGCACCCGAGCCGGCCACGACGCAGCCGACGGCGTCCTAGCCGACTACGCGAACCACGCCACGGTCGTCGTCGTACCCGGCGGGATCTCCGTGAAGCCGGCGTCGACCACCCGGACCGGGGCGGTGCGGGTCAGGCGACGCCACCGCCGCCGGTCCGGAAGAGACACGCTCACCGGCAGCCCGGCAGCGACCCAGGCCGCCCGGCGCGCGTCGTCGATCTCGGTCCAGGCGAGTTGAGCCGCGTGCCCGCACTGGGCCGCCGCCTTACCGGTCGACATCCGGGCCCGGGGCGTGGCCGCGATGCACAGGGTGTCGTCGTCGGCGGGGGAGGGTTCGCCCTGCTCTTCCAGGTCGGTGCCGGCGACCTGGAGCTTCGCTAATTCAGGGGGTACGGCGTCCACCGGACCGGGCACGAACGCGCGCACCTGCGCGCCCCGTCGGTCGACCGTCACCTGGTCGAGTTGTTCGGTCGCGCGCCACGGCGCGCCGCGGGCGCGGCGCACGACCTTACGGATGCGGCCGTCCTCCCACCGGCGAACCCGCTCGTGCCATTCGCCGTCCGGCTGGGCGCGCGGATCGGCGAGCAGGCTGACGACCGCGGCGGCGGTCGCCTCGCAGACGGCGAGATGAGTCGGTGGATCTATTTTTGGGACGTGGACGACGAGTTGCATCCCCCACGGCGGCTCGCCGATCGGATCGGCGTGCCGGCCGGCGCGAGGCTGTTCGGGAGCATCCACTCGGGGCAGTATCGCCTACGGCGTCGACGGATGACGTCGGACGGTTAGCAGCGGTAACGACCGTCGGTGGGAGGAGCGTTCGGTGCGGCTGGGAAGGGAGCACCACCTCGACGTCGCCGCACCCGACTGGATGGTGCGCGTGGTCCGGCCCCTTCCCGCCCCGGTCCCGTGGCTGGACATGCTCCGGATGGCGCTCACGGTGTCCGCGCCGCTCGCGGTCGCCCTGGCCGCCGGCCAGCTGCGGCTCGGCGTCTTCGCCGCCATGGGCGCGCTCGCCTGCGGTCTCGCCGACCGCGGCGGGCCGGTGCGGATCCGGTTGCTCCGGGCGGGTGCCGCCGCTGTCGCGGGTGGCGCCGGTCTCGTCATCGGCCGCGTGGTCGCGGTTCCCGGCTGGTATTCGGTCATCCTCATCGCCGTACTCGCGGCCTTCTCCGCGGTGATCAGCGTCGTGAACTCGATCCTGTCCCTGGCCGGTCTGCAACTGCTGGTCTATACGGCCATCGGCTCCGGCCTGCGGGTTCCGCAGCCGCCGTACCTGCTGTCCCTGCTTTTCCTCGCCGGTGGCGCGTGGGCGGTGCTTCTCTCGCTCGCGCGGGCCTTACTCGAGGGCTCACGGACGCCAGAGCGCGCGGCGGTGGCGGAGGTCTACCGGCGCATCGCCGGTCTCCTCGCTGCGACGGGGACCCCGACGATGCCGCAGGCGCGGCAGGCGCTGACCGATGGACTCAACGACGGCTACGACACTCTGCTCGGTGCCCGGGCTACATCGGTCGGACGCAACATGGACTATCAACGGCTCGCGGCATTGCTCAACGCGGCGGCACCGCTGACCGAGGCGGCGGTGGCCATCGCCCACCGCGCGCGGCCCCCCGACCCGGAGGTGCGGCTCGCCGTATCGAGCCTCGCCGGGGCGATCCTGCGCGGCGAGCGCCCGCTGCCGTTTCCACGGCTCGAGCACGAGACGCCGCTGCTGCGCGCGCTGCGCCGTGGGTACGGCGCCGTCGTCGACCAGTTCGACGAACCGCCGACCGCGGGGACCGAGCCGGCGCTGGCACCGCCGACCCTTCACCAGCGGCTCGAGACCGCCGCGGACCGGCTCCTCACCGGGCCCAATACCCGGCGCTACGTCGTCCGGCTCGTGTTGTGCATGGGGGTGGCCGAGTTGCTGCGGTCGATCGTGCCGCTGCAGCGCTCCTACTGGATGCTGCTGACCGTCGCGATCGTCCTCAAGCCCGACTTCGGCTCGGTGTTCGCCCGGGCGGTGCAGCGCGGGCTGGGGACTCTGCTCGGTGTCGTGATCGGCGCCGGACTCCTTCTCGTCGTCCCGACGGGGTCCTACCTGCTGCCGTTCATCGCGGTGTTCGCGGCGACGCTTCCCTATGCGGTCCGGCGCAGTTTCGGCATGTTCTCGACGTTCCTCACACCACTCGCCGTACTCCTGATCGACCTCGGATCGCCGCAGGGATCGACGATCCTCACCACCCGGCTGGTGGACACGCTCGCCGGCTGCGCCATCGTGCTGGTGCTCGGCTACCTGATCTGGCCGAGTACCTGGCGGGTGCGGCTCGGCCCGCAGGTCGCCGACGCGGTCGACGCGCTCGGTGACTACCTCGAGGCCGCATTCGCCGGGGACGACTCCCGGCGGGCCCGGCAGCGTCGGCGGAGCTACCGCGCGCTGTCGGAGGTCCGTACCGCGCTGCAGCAACTGCTGGCCGAACCGCCTCCGGCCGGCCACGCCGCCGCTGCCTGGTGGCCCATGATCGTGCAACTCGAGCGCACCGCCGATGCGATCACCCATACCGCGACGCAGACCCGCGACTCCGGGTCCGCCCCGGACCCGGCCCATGTCGCCGAGCTGCGCGACGCGATCCGCGACCTCGCCGCGGCGCTGCGCGAGCGGCGTCCACCGGTCCTGCGCGACCCTCCCGACGACGCGGTGCTCGACCCGGTGACCGAAGAGATCCGGACCGCTCGCAAGATCGCCTCGGGCGTCGGCGGCTCCGGCCGACGAGGAGAGCCGGAGCAGCCCGCCGCCGCCGGCGCCCGGGGGTAATTCCCCTCACATTCGCACCGTTTTTACCCAGCGTCACACAGCCGTAACTAACGTGCCCTTGACTGGGCCTGTCGCACCGCAGAGGGGGGAACATGCGCGTTGCCGCCTACACCGTCGCCGCGATGTCGTGGCCGATACGTCGCCTGGACCGCCGACTCGTCGCCGGGGCACGACGCAACGCGGCGACCGCGCTCACCGCCGACCGGATGCGCGCCTGGGCCTGGGACCAGATCGGAAACGAGGTGACCGGCCTCACCGCGACGCATCGCCGATCCGCCTGAGCAGATCCGGCTGAGTAGATCCGCCTGAGCAGAGCAACCAATCTCTGTCGGTGGTGCCGATGTCGGCGCTACCGTTGATCCTCAGGGCACGAGCAGGTCGAGCCCCGATGAGTGGGTCGGACGCCATGCGGATCAGCGATGTGTTGCGCAGTAAAGGGGCGGACGTGGCGACAGTGTCGCCTGAGGTCACCGTGGCGACGTTGCTCGACCGGCTGGCCGAACGACGGGTCGGCGCGATGGTCGTCCAGACCGCCGACCAGACCCTGGTCGGCATCGTGTCCGAGCGGGACGTCGTCCGTGCGCTGCACTCCGACGGCGCGGCGCTCCTCGATGCACCGGTCGCCCAGATCATGACGGCCGAGGTGTCGACCGCCGCCCCCACCGACTCGGTCGAGCATGTGATGCGGGTGATGACCGAGCAGCGGGTCCGACACGTTCCTGTGGTCGATCACGGCCGGCTCGTCGGAATCGTCAGCATCGGCGACGTCGTGAAGAGTCGGATCGACGACCTGCAGAGCACCACGGCCCACCTGGAGAGCTACATCACCGGTCGGTGACCGCCCGGCTCGGCCTCGACGGTCGCGTTGTGGTTCTCGGCCGTGTTTTCGGGCAGTTCACCGGCGCCGCCGTAGTGCACCAGGGCCAGCACCCCGCTGATCGCGACGACGAAGCCGGCGATCGCCAACGGCGCGGTCGCCGGCCGGATCGTGTCGCCCAGTGCGGTCACCCCGACGACTGCGGGGACCACGGTCTCGCCGACCACCACCGACGCGGTGACCGTGGTGACCCGGCCCCGCTGCAACGCCGTCGCGAAGAACAGCGCGCCGACCAGGGCGCCGATCAGCAGCGCGTAGGCCGCCGGGTCTCTGACCAGCTCGGCGGGCGCGAGCGTCGGAATCGTGCGGGCGGCCAACGCGACCGTGCCGAAACCCAGCCCGGCCACGCCGCCGAGCAGCACCGACGGCACCGAGCGTTCGGTTCGGACCAGGACCAGCGCGATGAGGCCGAGCGCGATGGCCCCGCCCAGGAGCGCGGCCCGGACCACCAATGGGTTGTCGCGGGCGCCCTCGTGCCCCGCCGACAGCCCGAGAAATGACAAGCCGAGGCAGATCGCGACGATCGATCCCCACTCGGCGGCCGAGAGCCGGAGCCGGAAGACCAGCCCGGCGAGCACCGCGGTGACCGCGAGGTTGGCGGACACGATGGCCTGGACGACGTAGAGCGGCATCACCCGCAGCGCGAGGACACCGAAACAGAATCCGAGCATGTCCAGCCCGACCCCGATGAGGTAGGGCAACTGCGTGACCAGCCGGACGAGAAGACGGGGGTCGACGCCGGCGGATACGGCGTTACGACGGGCCGCTGTCGCCTGCATGATCGAGCCGCTGCCGTAGCAGAGCGCGGCGGCTCCGGCGAAAAGCAAGCCGATCTTCACTTGGTCGAGGCTATCCCGCCGTGGCAGGCTGTCGGCCGTCATCGGCCGTATGGAGGAGCGACATGCTGTCCAGACCGCTGCGCCGTTCCGTCCGGGCCGCGGTTTCCGCGGCCGGAATCGTCCTCGTCACGCTCGGCGTCGCCGTACCGGCGGGCGCACAGGCCGGTGACCGCGCAGCGCCGTCCGGCGTACCGCGCGCGGTCGCCCGACTCGCGCCCGGCGTGTCCCTCACGACCATCCGGGCCGGGCACCCCTCGGCGACCGAGGTCTGGACGGTCACGGTCGCGATCCCCGGCGGCGGTGCGCCGCCGTCGCCGGACCCGGATGCGCCACAGACGGTGCTGGCGCCCCGGGCGGACGCCGACGCGCTGGCCGGCAAGCTGCGCGCCGCCGGGTTCGCGCCGCGGGTGGAACGCGTCGACAACCCCGCCTACGCCGACCTGCCCGCTGGCGTTCTCGGCTGGCGGGTGCGCATCGGCCGCTTCACCGACCAGGCCGCGGCCACCGCCGAGTCGACCGCGGTCAAGGCCGCCGGCTTCCTGCCCAGCGTCGACTACACCGGCGACGACGGTCATCCGACGACGGGTCCGTGGCGGATCCGGGTGCTGAGGATCGACCCGCGCCGATTCACCGGCACCGTGCGCGCGAGTTACGGCGCCGCGGTCGCCGGCCGGCAACGCACCAGCGAGATCGCCGCGGCCGACGGTGCCCTGGCGGCGGTCAACGCCGGCTTCTTCGTCATCTCACCCGACGACGGGATCCCCGGCGAGCCGGCCGGTATCGGCGAGTACGACGGAACGCTCGACAGCGAGGCGTCCAACGGCCGGGTCGCGCTGCTGCTCGACCACAACCACGCCCGGATCGCCGCGCTGTCCACCCGGCTGCTCCTGCGGTCCGACGACGGGTCCCGGACCGTGCTCGACGGGATCAACCGCAAGCCGGGCCTGATCCGAGACTGCGGTGGTGTCGGCGGTGACCAGCCGACCCAGGGGCCGCTGCAGGACATCACCTGCACCGATCCGAGCGAGATCGTGCAGTTCACCCCGGCTTTGGGTGAGGCCACACCGACCGGACCGGGCACCGAGGCCACCCTCGATGCGCACGGCCGGGTGACGTCGGTGGGCGCCCGCGGGGGCGCCGTTCCGGCCGGCGGCTCAGTCCTGCAGGGGGTCGGCGGGGGAGCAGCTTGGTTGCAGGCGCACGCCGCGGTGGGCCGACGGCTGCAGGTCGGCAGCACCGTCCACGACGGCAGCAATCATCCGGTGGCACTGCACCCCGGTCTCGACATCGTCGGCGGCGGCCCGTGGCTGGTCCGCGGCGGCCGACCCGACGTCGACGTACGGGCCGACGGAATCATGCATCCCGGCGACCCGTCGTTCATGTACGGCTGGGGGGTGCGGCGCAATCCCCGCACGATGGTCGGCGTCGATGGGCACCATCGGCTGCTGCTGGTGACCGTCGACGGCAGGCAGCCGGGGTTCAGCGCAGGAATGACCCTGGGAGAAGAAGCCCGATTCATGCGTTCTCTCGGGGCGGTCGACGCGATGAATCTCGACGGCGGCGGATCGACGACGATGGCGATCCGGGGCCGGCTGGTCAACTCGCCGTCGGACAGCACCGGTGAGCGTCCGGTGGGCGATGTGCTGGAGGTTTCCGCTCCGCGGTCCTAGTGCCTCCACGTAGTGTCGGAATTACCGAACGGAGGATTCACATGCTGATCGTGACGACCAACGATATTCCGGGATACGCCATCACCCATGTGCACGGCGAGGTATTCGGGCTCACGGTGCGCTCCCGCAACATCGGGTCGCAGATGGGCGCCGGGCTGAAGTCGATGTTCGGTGGTGAGCTCAAGGGCATGACCAAGGTGATGATCGACAGCCGCAACGAGGTCATGGGCCGGATGATCGGCGAGGCGCAGGCGCGTGGCGCCAACGCGATCGTCGGCATGCGCTTCGACACCTCGGAGATGGGCGACACCTGGACCGAGATCGTCGCCTACGGCACCGCCGTGGTGGTGACGCCGACGACCGACGACGCCAAGCAGCAGGTCAGCGCCGACGCCGGCCGGCCGGCGTGGCAGCCGACGGGATACGAATCGGCGGACGTCAAGCGCGGCTGAGCGACTAGGTCAGGCGCGTACCACGACGGCGTAGCTGCCCAGGCCGAGCATCCGTGGCCCGGCGATCTCCTCGGTGCCGGTCAGGATCGCCCGGATCGATCCGTCGGCCGGATCGAACTCCACGTCGTTCACCGTGCCGAGTCCGTCGCCGCCTTCGGTGAGAACGCGCTTGCCCATCAGGTCGCGGTCGGACTCGGCGAGCGCGGCGAGATCGCCGTCGGCGATCCGGATCGCCTCCGCCGATTCGATGGTGGCGGCGTCGCGGCCGAACGCTTTCAGGTCCGACCACGCGATGACATCGCCCGGGCCCGGCGCCTTTTTCAACCGCAGGCCGACGACGGAGGCCGTCCGCGGATCGACGACGAAGGCGCGGACCTTGGCCACCGTGGCGGCGTCCGTCGTACTGACCACCTTGTGGTTCTTCGCTTCCTTGAACCGCATCAGACACCTCCGCGCAGCCGGGTGCGGAACGCTTCGACGGCGGCACCGAACCCGGACAGGTCGTCGGTGACGAACTCCGTCGTGGCCGAGGGCACGATCAGAGCCTCGCCGGAGACGGCGATGGTGTCGGGCAGCGGGATGAGTACCGTGCGCCCGTCGCGTCCCAGCGCTTCCGTCGAATCGATGGCGTAGCCGACGACGTCGGCGGTGCGGCCGACCTCGAGGATCACGTCGACGACCTTGCCCAGGTCGACGCCGTCGTCGGTGAGTACGCGGGAGCCGAGCACGTCGCCGCCACGTGCCTCGCCCTTCTCGACCACCGTCTGACGGTCGTCGAGGGCCTGCTCGTCGGCGATCATCACCGCGTCGCGGCCCAGGCCGTGCACCGCCGACCACGGCAGTGCTTCCTTACGGGGACCGCTGAAGAGCCCGCGTCCGGCCAGGGTGAAACCCGCCACCTCACCGGCTTCGGCGCCGGCGTAGACGATGTCCTTGATCTGGGCGACGTCCTCACCGGCGAGGGTGACTACCGGGCGCTTCATGATCTCGGTGGCCCGCATCAGAACGCTCATCGACGGCCCCGCTTGGTGATGACCCCGCCCGAGCGTCGACGCGCCTGTATCGCGAGCACGCCGGCCAACAGCACGATCACCGCGACCACGATGATGATCAGCCACACCCACCACGCCATGTAGTGCCGCCTTCGCCGTCACAGAGCCGATCGAGAGGACCCGAGTCTAGTCCGACGGCAACCGGATGCCGGCCGGCGCAACCGCCCCCGCACTAGGCTTGGTCCCATGCCCGACCGCCTGACGCACGTCGACGACAGTGGTGCCGCGCGGATGGTCGACGTCGCGGACAAGCAGGTGACCGTCCGGGAGGCGTCGGCGAGCGGGCTGCTCGTTGTGTCCCCGCACGTCGTCGACCTCCTCCGGGGTGACGGCGTACCCAAGGGTGACGCGCTCGGCGTCGCCCGGATCGCCGGCATCATGGGCGCGAAGCGCACCCCGGATCTCGTGCCGTTGTGCCACCCCATCGCCTTGCACGGCATCGAGGTGGACCTCGACCTGGTCGACCGAGGCGTCCGCATCACCGCGCGCACCCGCACCGCCGACCGCACCGGTGTCGAGATGGAGGCTCTCACCGCCGTCGCGGTTGCCGGTCTGGCGCTGATCGACATGGTGAAGTCGGTCGACCGGGGGGCCGTCCTCACCGATGTCCGGGTGGAGACGAAGACCGGCGGGCGGTCCGGTGACTACCGGCGTACGACGGGGGCGAGCGATGAGTGAGCGGGTTCCGGACGGCAGCAGGGCCGTGGTGGTGACCTGCTCCAACCGCAGTGCCCGGGGTCAACGGGCGGACGAGTCGGGCCGGATTCTCGCGGCCGGGCTCGCCGACCTCGGCTTCGCGGTCGACGAACCGGTCGTGGTCCCGGACGACGTGCCCGCGATCGCTGCGGCGATCCGGGCGGGGTTGTCCGGCGGCGCCCAGCTCGTGCTGACGACGGGAGGCACCGGGGTGACCCCGACCGACGTCACTCCGGAGGCGACGCGGCCGCTGCTCGACCGGGAGATCCCCGGCATCGCCGAGGCCCTGCGGCTGTCCGCCCGGGAGCGGGTGCCGACCTCGGTGCTCAGCCGTGGGCTGGCCGGCCTGGCCGGCCGGGCGCTGGTCGTCAACCTGCCGGGCTCGCCCGGTGGTGTCCGCGACGGGCTCGCCGTCCTGGCTCCGCTGGTCGGCCACGTCCTCGCCCAGGCCGCCGGCGGAGACCATCCGGGTGGTGCCGCGTGACGGCGACGGTCGAGGTCACCGAGGCGCCGCTGTCGCCCGATCTGCACGCGAAGGCCGTCGCCGGGCCGGGCTCCGGCGCGACGGTCGTCTTCAGCGGCGTGGTCCGCGATCACGACCACGGCCGGTCGGTCGTCGAACTCGAATACGTGGCCCACCCGAGCGCGGCCGACGTGCTGCAAGCGGTGGCCGACGAGGTCGCCGCCGATCCCGCGGTGCACGCCGTGTCGGTGAGCCACCGGGTCGGAACTCTCGTGGTCGGAGACATCGCCCTCGTCGCCGCCGTCGCCGCGGCCCACCGCGGCGAGGCCTTCGCCGCCGCCGAACGCCTGGTCGACCTGGTCAAGGACCGGCTGCCGGTGTGGAAGCGGCAGCGCTTCACCGACGGATCCGACGAATGGGTCAACTGCCCCTGAACCGCGGCGTACCGGGTCGGCCGCTCATCCGCCCGCGAACGGCGGCAGGACGTCGACCACGGAACCGGCCGGCAACCGGCGGCCGGCGTCGTCGACCCGTGCGGTCGCTCCGTCGATGAGCAGGCTGCTCGCCCCCAGCACACGCGCCAGTCCGTCGCGGGGGGTCAACGCCGACACCAACTCACCGATCGTCGCCACCTCCATGCGCTCTTCGGCGCAGCCGGCCGCGGCACGCGCGCCGGCCCAGTAGCGGATGATCACCACGGCCGCCATTGTCCGCTAGTCCTGCGGGCGGCTGCCGGTCGCCGTAGGATCGAGGACAGGTTGGGCAGTCAGCTGCGTATCCGCCACCGTCGGCTGCCGGCCCACATCCCCCGGCACCGCGCCGGTACTGCTTGTGTCCGGGGGGACAGCTATGGGACCACCAGGTTCGTTCACGTCCTTGCCTCCGACCGAGTCGAGCATCGACCCGCCGCGACTCGATCTCGATGTCCGCACCCTCGGCGCCGCGAGCCAGCTCACCGTCAACGGAGAGCTTGACCTCGCGACGGCTCCCCGCCTCGAAGAGGCCCTCGACTGGCTCCGAGCCACCCGCTGCCGGCGCGTCGTCCTCGATCTGCATGGGGTGACCTTCTGCGACTGCGCCGGTCTGAGCGTGCTCGTCGAGGCCGATACGGCGATGTCGACGGGCGGGGGCCACCTGGTCATCTGCGGCCCCTCCTCGGCCCTGCGCCGGCTGCTCGGCATCACCCACCTCGACGACACGCTCGACATCGACTGACCCTCGATCGGCGCGGCGGGTGTGATCGGGTCCGCAACGGGGTAATGGTTGCCTATCGAAGGCTGGTAAAAACTGAGCTCGGATCGAACGCGATGCTCGGGAGCCCGCCACACCTCGTGGGAGGCCGATGACATTGCCCGGGACAGTGGTGCGGGCGCGTGTGCCGGCCGAGCTCATTGCCGTCGGCGACGAGACCTTGGTGGTCCTCGAAGTCTTCTTCGACGTCGAAGACCCGTTCGCGGTGCGGCTACGGCTGCACTCCGCCGGCTCGGTGGCCCAATGGGTGGTCGACCGTGGGTGCCTCATCGACGGCCTGACGTCGCAGGGCGGCGAGGGTGCGGTGCAGGTCTGCTCCGTCGCCGACTCCGACCGGCCCGGAATCCTGCTCCGGCTGGAGCATTCCGGTGACCGGACGATGGTCATGATCGACCACGACGCCCTGGCGTTGTTCCTGAACCAGTGCGAGCAACTCGTCCCGTACGGCGAGGAGACGATCGACTGGGACCTCGAGCTGACCTACGTCCTCTCGGACTAGCCCGCCGCGACCGCCCCACCTCTCATCCCGCCGCCCGCACCCCCTCGCCCCTCGCCCATGATCAAGAGGGGATTTCGGCACGAAACGCCGTACGAATCCCCTCTTGATCACGGCGGCGCCGCCCCGATTTCCATGATTGTGATCGGATTCCGTCGGCGTTTCGCGGCTTTTTCCGATCACGATCATGGAAGTTGGGGCCGCGGAAGTTGGGCGGGCTTACTCGTCGCCGTGGGGGAGGATGCACACCTTTCCGGTCTGCTGGCCGTCCGCGGCCGCATAGGCCGCCGCGGCATCCTCCAGGCCGAAGCGATCGGTCACCAGTCGCTCGGGCCGCAGCCCGGTGCGGACGAGGAAGTCGGTCAACTCCTCCATGTGCCGCAACGAGGTCACCCACGATCCGTAGAGGGTGACCTGCTTGTGCAGCAGCATCTCGGAGACGTCGATGGTGACGTCGCCGCCTTCGCCGACGAAGCTGGCCCGGCCCCAGGTCTTCAGCGCGCCCAGCGCCAGCAGTCGCCCGGGCCCCGATCCCGAGCAGTCGATGCTCGCCTCGGTGCCCTCTCCGCCGGTCGCGTCCAAGACCTGCTCCAGACCGCCGTCGCCGACGTCGATCACCTCATCGAAGAGGTCGAGCTTGCGGGCCCAGGAAAGCCGTCCCGCGGAGACCTCGGCGCCGATCACCTGCGATGCGCCCAGCGCACGTCCGAGCATCCCGGCGGCCAGCCCGACCGGGCCCAGGCCGGTCACCAGCAACCGGTCGCGTCCGGAGACCCCGATCCGGGACAGCGCCTCGAACACCGTGCCGAACCCGCAGGCCGCCAGCGCCCCGTCGACGAAGGACAGTTCGTCGGGGAGCGGGAGGCAGGTGGGTTCGTCGGCGAGCATGTACGGCGCATGGCCGCCGTCGCGCTGCCACCCGTAGGAGGCGCGCAGCGGTGAGGTGCAGCCGATCAGGTAACCGCGCTGACATTCGGCACACTGTCCGCAGCCGGAGATGTGGTAGACGGTGACCCGGTCGCCCGGCCGCAGCCGTCGGCATTCCGGGCCCACCTCGACGACGACGCCGGACGGTTCGTGTCCGGCGACGACGTCCTGGTAGGCCTCGGCGCCGGTGCCCAGGTGGTCGCGGTAGATGGCGCGCACGTCGCTGCCGCAGATCGACGACGCCATGATCGAGAGGACGACCTGCCCGGGGCCGGGTGTCGGGACGGGTACGTCGCGGATGTCGACGGTGCGCCCGCCGGGCAGGTAGACCCCGCGCATCGACGTCTGCGGTACCGGACTGGACTCAGCGATCGTGGGCATTGCCTGATCTCAGCACTGCGCCGAGGGGCGAGCTCAGTCGGGGTCTTCGCGTACGACGTCCCGCGGCCGCTTGTCGGTGCGGAGGCCCAGGTAGCGCGGATGGCGGAGCTTTCCGTCGCTGGTCCACTCCGTGAAGCCCACCTGGGCCACCAGCGCCGGTTTGACCCAGTGGGCCCGCCGCGGGAGACCCTTGCCGGTCACGGCCGGGCGGTCCTGCTCGAGCGACTGCAGCCGGGCATGCAGGTCGCGCAGGGTCGCCGTGTCGAAACCGGTGCCGACCATTCCGGCGTAGCGCAGGGCGGGTCCGTCGTAGTAGCCGAGCAGCAGCGCCCCGAATGCGATCCGGGAGCCCTTCGGCGGGGTGAATCCGCAGATCACGAACTCCTGCTGGCTGTCGCACCGGAACTTCAACCAGTCCGGCGACCGGGTCGGGACGTAGCGCGAATCGTCGCGTTTGGCGATCACGCCTTCCCAGCCCCAGCGGCAGGCCTGCTCGAATGCCGCCTCGCCGTCGCGGTTGCGGTGGACGGTGAAGCGCAGCGGATCGCCGAACGGCACCACCTGACGCAGCAGCCGCTTGCGCGCCCGCAAAGGCAACGAGCGGACGTCGTACCCGCCGGCGTGCAGGATGTCGAACACGTAATAGAAGACCGCGATGCCGGTACGCCGAGCCGCGTCGGGGTCGGTGATCTGCATCCGCCCCTGCAGGCGGTGGAAGCTGGTGTGGCCGTGTTCGAACGCCACGACCTCGCCGTCCACCACCAATCCGCCTTCGCCGTGACCGGTGAGGGCGTCGACCAGCTCGGGGTAGGTGTTCGTGAGCCGCTGTCCGGTACGGGAGGACAGCCGGACGGAGGCACTGTCGCAGATCGCGAGGCAGCGCACGCCGTCCAGCTTCCGTTCGAACAGCCAGCCGTCGCGCGAGAACCGCTCGTGGGTGAGGGTGGCGAGCATCGCCTTCGGCGCGGTCGGCAGCGCTTCCCGGCGCAGCCGGTCGCCTCCGGGCAGGGCCTCGACCATTGCGCGCAGGTCAGCCGTCGTCGTCACCGCCCTCGTCGTCGAACCCGACGATATGCCTCGACCGCCTCGTTCGGGCGGCACACGGTGTACAAACGGAGCGTGGTGAGCCGACGAGTGGCAGACCGATGAGCACGCCAGAAACCGACGCCGTGATATTCGACGTCGACGGCACGCTGGTCGACAGCAACTATCAGCACGCGCTTGCGTGGTACCGCGCGTTCCGCGGCGTGCAGATCACGCTGCCGATCTGGCGGATCCACCGGCACGTCGGCATGGGCGGCGATCGGATCATCGCGGCGTTGGCCGGTGACGACGTCGAGCGGCGCCACGGCGACACGCTGCGGGCCGGTCATGGCAACGAATTCGCCCGCATGATCGACGAGGTCGCACCGCTCGACGGTGCGCGCGACCTGCTGATCGCCTTGCAGGACAGCGGAATCGAGGTCACCATCGCCAGTTCCGGGGAGCGCGAGATGGTCGACCGCTTCCTCGACCTCATCGACGCCGGCGACGCCGTGAGCACGGTCATCAGCACGCAGGACGTCGGGCAGAGCAAGCCGGCACCGGACCTGGTGGAGACCGCGGCAAAGCAGGCGCGGGCCCACTCGCCGGTGATGATCGGCGACGCGGTGTGGGACGCCCGATCCGCGATTGACGCGGGCGTTCCGTTCGTCGCCGTGCTGAGCGGCGGATTCTCCGCACAGGAGCTGCTGGAGGCCGGCGCCTCGGCGGTCTACACGTCGCCGCGCGACATCCTGGAACACCTCGGCGACGGGCCGCTACCACGGCAGTGAGGTAGCCTGTTTCACCAGTTCGCGATCGGGCAAGCACAATGTCGGTCCAGCGAGCGTCGGCCTGCGGCACAGACCGCGGCCCAGGCGCGCGGTCAGCGCCACGCAGCGTGAACACGGCTGCGTAGTCCGGACAGAAGGCATGTCGTCGGACACACGCCAACAAGGGGGGCGACAAGCGAAGGAGTTCAGGTGAGCGCCACCGCGACCAAAACGACGCGGCCGCAGCAGGGAGGGTTCTTCGGGCACCCCCGGGGACTGTCCACGCTTTTCTTCACCGAGATGTGGGAGCGAGTCTCCTACTACGGCATGCGGGCGATCCTGCTGTACTACATGTACTCGCAGCTCAACCACGGCGGCTTGGGGATCGCCCAGTCCACGGCGGCGTCGCTGATGGCGATCTACGGCGCCGCGGTCTTCATGTCCGGCGTCATCGGAGGATGGGTCGCCGATCGGCTGCTCGGATCGCAACGCTCCATCTTCGTCGGCGGCGTCTTCATCATGTTCGGGCACATCGCGCTGTCGCTGCCATCGGGTGGGCTGACCGCGTTGTACCTGTCGATGGTGCTGATCGTGTTGGGCACGGGCCTGCTGAAGCCCAACATCTCCAACGTCGTCGGGGACCTCTACCCGGACAAGGGTGCCCGCCGGGACGCCGGTTTCAGCATCTTCTACATGAGCACCAACCTGGGTGCGTTCGTGGCGCCGTTGGTCGTCGGTGCGTTGGCGGATCACTGGAACTACCACGCGGGGTTCAGCTTCGCCGCGTTCGGCATGGCGATGGCACTCGTCTGGTACGTCGTCGGCCGCCGCAGTCTCGCCGGCGCCGGCCAGGCACCGGCAAACCCGCTGACCTCACGGGAGCGCGGCGCCGCGATGAGCCGGATCGGCGGCGCCGTCGGTGCGGTGGCCGTGGTGCTGCTCGCACTGCGTCTCACCGGTCACCTGGACGTGCAGGCCGTCGTCAATCTGATCAGCATCCTCGCCATCGTGCTGCCGACCGGCTACTTCATCGTGATGCTCCGCAGCGAGAAGACCACCCAGGTCGAGCGATCCCGGCTGCTCGCCTACATCCCGCTGTTCATCGCCTCGGTGTTCTTCTGGCTCATCGAGGAACAGGGCTCGGTGGTGCTGGCGATCTTCGCCGCCGATCGGACCGACCGCCACGTCGGCAGCTGGGCGGTACCGGCGGCGTGGTTCCAGTCCATCAACCCGCTCGCGATCGTGCTCCTCGCGCCGGTGTTCGCCGGCCTATGGCTGCGGTGGGGACGCAAACAGCCCTCGACGCCGCGCAAGTTCTCCGCGGGCCTGCTCTTCGCCGGCCTGTCCTACCTCATCATGATGCTGCCCGGGCTGCTGTTCGGGACGAGCCAGAAGGTCGGGCCGTTCTGGCTGGTCGCCAGCTTCGTCGTCGTGATCCTCGGCGAGCTGTGCCTGTCGCCGGTCGGACTGTCGGCAACCACCAAGCTCGCGCCGGCGGCGTTCGCGTCGCAGACCATGAGCCTGTGGTTCCTGTCCGATGCGGCGGCGCAGGGGATCAGCGCGCAGGTGGTCGGCACCTACAACGCGCACTCCGAGGTGACGTACTTCGGTGTCGTCGGGGGGATCGTGGTGGTCGCCGGCGTGGTCATGTACCTCATCTCGCCGGCGATCAGCCGGCGGATGCAAGGCATCCTGTGAGGTCGGCGGGCCGACTATTGTCGGGCTGAGGGAGCACCGAAGGAGCCGCCGTGCAGGTAGCCGAGGTCATGACGCCGGTCAGCGTCAGCGACTCGCCGGGACAGACGCTGCGGGCCGCGGCCGCGCAGATGTGGCGGGCCCAGACCGGTTCCCTGCTCGTCATGGAGCACGGCCTGCTGCTGGGGATCGTGACCGAGCGCGACCTGCTCCGCGCCGTTGCGGCCGGCGGGGACCTCGACGGCACGGTGGTCGGTGACGTCATGACCGCGGATGTCTACACGGTGGTGCCCGAGACGGCGATCTACGAAGCCGCCCGCCAGATGGCCGCCCGGTGGATCCGGCACCTGCCCGTCATGGCGCCGGCGCCGGTCGGCGGGGCCGGCACCGTCGTCGGTGTCGTGTCGCTGCGGGATCTCGTCGCCATCCTCGGCGCACTCGGCCAGGCCTCCGACGAGGTGGTGTTGCCGAACGACGAACTCGTGCGGTCCCGCCGGTTGACCCGTATCGAGCACGGGGACCTCGATTGACCGGGGACAGCCGCCGGGACGACGACGCCGACCGGACGGCACCAGATGAGCCACGGGTCGTGCCGGACCGCTCCGACGAGGACACCGACCTGGGTTGGGGCGAGCTACCCGAATCCGACGACGACGAGCGCATCACCCGCGAACGGCCACCCCACCACGGGGGCTAGCCGCGTCCTCAGGGCGGATGGAGCGCGACCGTGACGCGGTCGGCCGCTGCCCCGGCGAGCAGGCCGGCAACCGGCTCGGGAGCGGCGAGAACGACGAGCGCCCCGTCCGTCGCCGACGCCGCGCGCGGGCGCGGCACGGTGACGACCGGCAGGTCGCGGGCGATCACCGTCGCCGGTCCTGACTCGGCACCGGCCGGGACCGCGAGGACGTCGACGCGGTCGCCGGGGTGGAGCAGCGCGGCGGTGTCGGCGTCGGCCAGGCGCACCGGCACCGACACCGTGCCCGGGCCATGCGCGGCTGTGGCCGGAGCGGCGTCGGCGAACCGGACGTCGGTCAGCGGCTCACCTTGTCGCACGGGTGCGGCCAGGCGCCGGCCGGAGATCCGGTCGCCCGGTCGCAGGACGCCGTGCGGGGCGGCGGCCCGGGGCAGCGTCTCCGGTCGCACGGCGGCAGCCGACAGAAGGCGGCCGGCGGCCAGATCGCGCGCGGCGACGAGGACGGTGAGGGTGGGCACCGGACGGGTCGGGGGATCCGGCGCATGCGCCCGGGCGGCGAGCAGCGCGGCGCCACCCAGCAGACCCAGCGCCAGGAGCCGCCGCGGCCATCGGGCCAGCCGCGAGACCGTCGCGAGCCGCGACCGCAACCGCTCCCGGATGTCGACACCTGCCATGGTCCGACCGTAGGAACGACGGCCGCTGCAGGGGGCATCCCTGCTGCATCTGGGGACGGTCGACGCCCTGTGGACGGCCGGAGCGAGAAACCCAACTTCGTGCTAGCGGCCGGTCCGGACCCGTACTGTCGGTCCGTGAGCGGCGCTGTGAAGCCCTCGGCTGCGGTCGCCGGAAGCGGGCTCGTCCTCGGCGTGCTTGCCTCCAGCCAGTTCCTCATGACCCTCGACACGTCGGTCATGAACGTCTCGATCCGCCAGGTCGCGGCCGACGTCGGCACCACCGTCACCGGCATCCAGACCGCGATCACCCTGTACACGCTCGTGATGGCGTCGTTCATGATCACCGGAGGCAAGATCGGGGCGATCATCGGACGCCGGAGGGCCTTCGGCATCGGCCTGGTCGTCTACGCCGCCGGCTCGCTGACCACCGCCCTCGCGCCAAGCCTCGGCGTACTGCTGATCGGGTGGTCCGTTCTCGAAGGGCTTGGCGCCGCGCTGATCATGCCGGCAATCGTGGCGCTAGTGGCCGCCAACGTCCCGCAGGAGCGCCGCACTTCCGCCTACGGGCTGATCGCGGCAGCGAGCGCCGTCGCGGTGGCGGTCGGCCCGCTCATCGGCGGTGCCGTGACCACCTTCGCGTCGTGGCGCTGGGTCTTCGTCGCCGAGGTGGTGATCGTGGCGGCGATCCTTCCGGTGTTGCGCAAGGTGCATGACAACCCGCCCACGGCTCGGACGCACTTCGACCTGGTGGGAGCTGTGCTGTCGATCGTCGGCCTGTCGATGACGGTCTTCGGGGTGCTGCGCTCAGGGGACTGGGGCTGGGTTTCCGCCAAGCCCGACGCTCCCACCCTCTTCGGTACGTCGCCCGTCATCTGGCTCGTGATCGGCGGCCTGCTGGTCCTCTTCGCCTTCTTCGAATGGGAGGCGCATGTCGTGAGCCGGGGCGTGGAGCCGATGGTCCGCCCGGCCATGCTGCGCAACCGCCGGCTCGCCGGTGGGCTGTCGATGTTCTTCGTCCAGTTCTTCCTTCAGGCCGGGGTGTTCTTCACCATCCCGCTGTTCCTCTCCGTCGTACTGGAGCTCTCGGCCCTGCAGACGGGCGCCCGCCTTCTTCCGCTGTCCTTCGCTCTGCTCATCAGTGCGCTCGGCGTGCCGAAGTTCTTTCCGGGGGCCCGGCCGCGGCTGGTGGTGCGGCTCGGGGTGCTGTCGATGGTCGCGGGCACGCTGGTGTTGATCGGCGGGATCGACCCGGGGGCGGACGCCAGCATCGTCTTCATCCCGATGTTGTTCCTGGGCCTCGGGATGGGCGCTCTGGCCTCACAGCTCGGAGCGGTGACCGTGTCGGCCGTGCCCGACGATCAGAGCGCCGAGGTCGGCGGCCTGCAGAACACCGTCACCAACTTCGGCGCCTCGTTGGGGACCGCGCTCGTCGGCGCCGTGCTCATCTCCTCGCTCACCACGGGCCTGGCGAGCGGCATCGAGGCGAGCGGGTCGATTCCGCCGGACCTCAAGGCCAAGGCCTCGACCGAGCTGGCCGGCGGGGTGCCGTTCGTCTCCGACACCGACCTGAAGGCCGCGCTGGCGAAGGCCGACGTGCCGGCACCGGTGGCCGACGAGGTCGTGAAGGCGAACAGCACGGCCCGCGTTGCGGCGTTGCGTTCTTCGTTGTGGGTGGTCGCGCTGTTCGGCACCGGTGCGCTGTTTCTGACCGGCCTGGTCCCTACGGTCCCGATCGGACGTCGAGCCGAAGACCAGGACGCACCACCCGAGGTCGCGACGGCCTAGGTCGCGGCGGCCTTGGGACTGCTCGTGGACCCCGACGTCGAGCCCGAGGTGGACTTGGACGACGAGTCCGACGAGCTCGACTTGTCCGACGAGCCGCCTTCGGAACTCTTCGCGGACGAGTCGGACTTCGCCGCGGCGCTGTCCTTCCCGCTCTTCGCGTTTTCGCCCTTGCCTGCACCGTTCTTCGAGCCGTTCGCGGCCCGGCTGTCGGTCCGGTAGAAGCCCGAGCCCTTGAAGACGACCCCGACCGGGGAGAAGACCTTGCGCAGCCGACCCTCGCAGATCGGACAGGTCGTCAGTGCCGTGTCACTGAACGACTGGACCTTCTCGAATTGGTGGCCGCACGCCGACTCGGTGCAGGCGTACTGATACGTCGGCACACCGACCTCCTGTTTTGGCACTCTCGCGTGGTGACTGCTAACCCCTATGGTGCGCTATGACCCGGCCTGTCGTCCACTGGGGGCATCCCACGGGCGGAATCTCCGCCTAACGGGACCCACCCGAGGGCAGGGGTCACGGCCACTGTGACACGCCTGTCGTGCGGCTCGTCGGGCAGCTGGTCGAGCAGTTCGTCGTCATACAGCAGCGCCGCCACCGGGGTCGGGGCCGGTACGGCGGCCAGCGCCCGGTCGTAGTAGCCGCCGCCGCGGCCCAGGCGCCGGCCCGCCCGGTCGGCGGCCAGGGCGGGCACCAGCACCACGTCGACCTCGGCGAGCGCGTCGGGACCAAGGCGCGCGCCGACCGGCTCACGCAGCGATAGGGGGCCGGCCTGCAGCTGGTCCGCGCCGGCGTAGACCGCCCAGTCCAGGGCCGGCGACCCCGCGACGACGACCGGCAGGACGACGCGGTCGACCCGGGCCCGGAGCGCGTCGAGCAGCTCCACCGATCCGGGTTCGGTGCCGACCGGGACATACGCCGCGATCGACCGGGCCGCCCGCACCGGTCCGGCCATCAGCACCTGGCGGCACAGGTCGGAGGCCGCGCGGGCGAGCGCCGCAGGGTCGGTGCGGGCGCGTACCGCGAGCAGCGAGCGCCGAAGCTCGGCCTTTCCGCGCGACTCCACCGGCACAGGATCGCGCCGTCGGTGCCCTTCCCGCCAGGCCCACCCTTTAGTCTCCGGGAATGCCAGCTTCGGAGAGCGCCAGCCCACCCCGCAAGGCCGTGATCCCCGCCGCCGGGTTCGGCACCCGCTTCCTGCCGGCCGCGAAGGCCGTGCCGAAGGAGCTCTTCCCGGTGGTGGACATACCGGCGTTGCAGTACATCGTCGAGGAGGCGGTGGACGCCGGCCTCGGCGACGTCCTGGTGGTCACCGGGCGCGGCAAGGATGCGATCGCCGACCACTTCGACCGTGCGCCGGAGCTCGAGGCCGCGTTGATCGAGAAGGGCGACGACGAGCGGCTCCAGTCGGTCATCCGGCCGGCGGAGCTTGCCAACATGCAGTTCGTGCGGCAGGGCGAGCCCAAGGGTCTCGGCCACGCGGTGCTCTGCTCCGCCTCCTACGTCGGCTCCGAGCCGTTCGCGGTGATGCTCGGCGACGACCTCATCGACGCCCGCGATCCGCTGCTGTCGACCATGCTCGAGGTCCAGGGCGCCCACGGCGGGTGTGTGGTCGCGCTGCTCGAGGTGCCGCGCAGTCAGGTCTCGATGTACGGCTGCGTGGCGGCGAGCCGAACCGATGACGAGCGGGTGGTGCGGGTCACCGACCTGGTCGAGAAGCCACAGCCGGAAGACGCCCCGAGCAATCTGGCGATCATCGGCCGCTACGTCCTGTCGCCGCGGATCTTCGACGTGCTGCGCAACACCCCGCCGGGTCGAGGCGGCGAGATCCAGCTCACGGATGCCCTGCTGGGGTTGGTCGAGGCAGGCGAACCGGTGCACGGCGTGGTCTTCCGCGGCCGGCGCTACGACACCGGAGATCGCGGCGACTACCTGCGGGCGATCGTCCGGCTGGCCTGCGACCGCGAGGACATCGGGCCGGAGTTCCGTCGGTGGCTCGAGGACTTCGTGGCGGGTCGCGCGTGACATCGCATCCCATGCGCACCGTCGACGAGCAACTGGAACGGGTTCTGGCCCAGGTGCGAGCGCCGGACCCGATCGAGCTCGCGCTCCTCGACGCGCAGGGCCTGATGTGCGCCGAGGAGGTCGTGGCTGAGGCGCCACTGCCGGGGTTCGACAACTCCTCGATGGACGGCTACGCGGTGCGGGCCGACGACGTACGTACCGCCAGCGAGGACGACCCGGTCACCCTCCCGGTGGTGGGCGACGTGGCCGCCGGCTCCCGGGCTCCTGATCGAGTGGGCAAGGGCCAGTCCGTGCGGATCATGACCGGAGCTCCGATGCCCGCCGGGGCGGACTCCGTGGTGCCGGTCGAGTGGACCGACGGAGGTGTCGCGCGGGTGTCGATCCGGCAGGCGCCGACGCCGGGCCACTACATCCGGCGGATCGGGGAGGACGTCGAGCCCGGTGACGTCGCGGTCAGCGTCGACACGCCGATCGGGCCGGCGCAGGTCGGGCTGCTCGCCGCGGTCGGACGATCCCGCGTCCTGGTGCGACCGCGACCCCGGGTCGTCGTGATCTCGACCGGTTCGGAGCTCGTGGAGGTCGGCGGCGAGCCCGGCCCGGGCGAGATCGTCGACGTCAACAGCTACTCCCTGGCCGCGGCCGCCCGCGAGGCCGGCGCCGAGGTCTACCGGGCCGGGATCGTCGAGGACGACAAGCGTCGCCTCCTGGAGGTCCTCGAGGGACAGCTGCTGCGTGCCGACATGCTCGTGACCAGCGGCGGGGTCAGCGCCGGCGCGTTCGACGTCGTGAAAGAGGCGCTCCAGGAGCTCGGCACGGTGTCCTTCGACCGGATCGCGATGCAGCCCGGCATGCCGCAGGGCTTCGGCACGCTAGGCGCCGGCGGGACACCGTTCTTCGGCCTGCCGGGCAATCCGGTCAGCGCGCTGGTCTCGTTCGAGATCTTCGTCCGCCCGGCGATCCGGTTGATGCTGGGCAAGAACCGGCTGTTCCGGCGCAGCCTCGAGGCCACGGCCGCCGAGGACTTCGACAGCCCCGCGGAGAAGCGTCAGTATCGCCGTGGCCTGCTCCACCGCGAGGACGACGGCAGCTACGGTGTCACCCCGGTCGGCGGGCCCGGATCGCACCTGTTGGCCAGCATGGCGCAGGCGAACTGTCTGATCGTCACCGATGAGGAGACGACCAAGGTCAGCCGGGGCGACACCGTGACCGTCCTCCCGATCCTGCCAGCGGGGTCGTGATCCACAGTGGACAGCCGACGGCACCCGGGATGGCCTGCGACCCTCGCGCACGCAAAGGTGGGGCTACGGCCGCTGCGAGCGCGTGACGCCGCGGTCTGGAGCCAGCTGCGGGTGTCCAACGAAGCCTGGCTCTCCCCGTGGGAACCGTCCTCGCCCCAGTCGTGGGCCGACCGGCACTCGATGTCGGCGTTCCTCGCGATGCTCAATCGACTGCGCCGGCAGACCCGTACGGGTTCCGTGCTGCCGTTCGCCGTCACCTACGACGGCGCGCTCGTCGGTCAGCTGACCGTGGCCAACATCGTGCGTGGCGCCCTGCGGTCGGCCCAGATCGGCTACTGGGTCGACCGGTCGGTGGCCGGCCGCGGCGTGATCACGGTCGCCGTCGCGCTCGCGACGGACCACTGTTTCGGCCCTGTCGGTCTGCACCGGGTCCAGATCGACATCCGACCGGAGAATGCCGCGAGCCGCCGGGTGGTCGAGAAGCTGGGCTTTCGGGAGGAGGCGTACTTCGTGCGCTACCTCGACATCGACGGCGGATTCCGCGACCACATCGGCTATGCCCTCACCGTCGAGGACTGCCCGCGTCGCATGGTGACGCGGTTGAGTGCCGACGCCGGACAGTGAGATCGGGTACGACGCCGCACGCTACGCACGACACACCGCGTTACCTCCCGCATCGACCGGTCGCTCCTGGTTAGCGTTGGGTCACTGTTGTGACCGGGGTGACGGGAGGGGGCCTGGTGAGCTCGACGATCCTGACCGCCATCGTCCTTGTCGTCATGTGGGTCGTTGTGCTGGTGCCGATGTTCGCCCGCAACCGGGGCGACGGAGTCGAACTCCGCTCGGTGGAAGAGTTCAGCGGCGCCATGCGGGTGCTGTCCCGGCAGACGTCAGGGCCGGCGGCGTTCGCGCACGACGAGGACTACGTAGACCGGTCCGCGCGGGAGGAGATGCTCCTCCGCCGCCGGCGCGCCCTGGGCACCCTCGTCATGCTCACCCTCGTCACGCTCCTGCTCGCCATCGGCTGGCGACCGGTCTGCTGGATCCCGCAGGCCGGCTTCGACCTGCTGCTCGCCGGCTATCTCTGGTCGCTGCGCAAGGAAGTACTCCGGGAGCGCAGCCGGCGGGACCGTCCGGCGGTGCCGCGTCCCCGCGTGGCCGACGTACCGCATCCGGCGCCCGTCCAGCGCCGTCCGGCCGGCCAGCGTCCGGTCGCCCGGCCGGCGTTCACCTCGGCCGCGCACGGACACGACGCGGGGCAGGACAGCGACGTCCTGGCGTCCCGTCGCGCGGCCAGTGGCTGAGCCCCCTGCCGGCTGCTGGCCGCGTGGCATCCCCGCGCCTGGTAATCTCGTCCCCGGTCCCGGGGGCTGTGGCGCAGTCCGGTAGCGCACCTCGTTCGCATCGAGGGGGTCAGGGGTTCGAATCCCCTCAGCTCCACCC
>DASXJE010000077.1 GCA_036497565.1 Mycobacteriales bacterium | reverse complement strand
CGGTCGTGTCGTCGCCGTAGATCTTCGGGCCGTCGGTCGCCGCCTCGCCGTAGATCTTCGGGCCGTCGGTCGCCGCCTCGTCGTAGATCTTCGGGCCGCCGGTCGCGTCGTCGCCGTAGATCATCGAACGAACGGCGCGTTCGTTGCGTGCCGTGCAACGAACGCGCCGTTCGTTTCGGGCGGCGCTGCGCCGTTCGCGAGCCCGGCGTCCTCCGGTGCGCCCTGCCCGGGTCGGAAACGATGCAGTGTTACGGTGAGGTCCCGAGGGTCGGCAGATCGATCGTCTCCTGTGATCGCCCGAACCGCGGGGAGCCGCTGTGCAGCACGCACGCACCACCAAGCACGTGTTCGTCACCGGGGGCGTCGCGTCCTCGCTGGGCAAGGGTCTGACCGCGTCGAGCCTCGGCCAGTTGCTCACCAGCCGCGGGCTGCGGGTCACGATGCAGAAGCTCGACCCGTACCTGAACGTCGACCCCGGCACGATGAACCCGTTCCAGCACGGCGAGGTCTTCGTCACCGAGGACGGCGCCGAGACGGATCTCGACATCGGGCACTACGAGCGCTTCCTCGACCGCGACCTCTCCGCGCGCGCCAACGTCACCACCGGCCAGGTGTACTCCGACGTGATCGCCAAGGAGCGCCGCGGCGAGTACCTCGGGGACACCGTGCAGGTCATCCCGCACATCACCGACGAGATCAAGTCGCGGGTGTTGGCGATGCAGGACAGCGGGGAGGGCCAGGGGGACGCAGCGCGGCGCGGCTCGACGCAGGACAGCGGCCCCGACGTCGTCATCACCGAGATCGGCGGCACCGTCGGCGACATCGAGTCGCTGCCCTTCCTCGAGGCCGCGCGGCAGTTGCGCCACGAGATCGGCCGGGACAACTGCTTCTTCCTGCACGTCTCGCTCGTCCCGTTCCTCGCGCCGAGCGGTGAGCTCAAGACCAAGCCGACCCAGCACTCGGTCGCGGCGCTGCGCAACATCGGTATCCAGCCCGACGGCCTGGTCCTGCGCGCCGACCGGCTCATCCCCGAGGAGATGACCCGCAAGATCTCCTTGATGTGCGACGTCGAGGACGACGGCGTCGTCGCCTGCCCCGACGCACCCTCGATCTACGACATCCCCAAGGTGCTGCACTCGGAGGGCCTCGACGCCTACGTGGTCCGCCGGCTCGGGCTGCCGTTCCGGGACGTCGACTGGACGGTCTGGGGGGATCTGCTCCAACGCGTCCACCAGCCCACCGAAGCCGTGACGATCGCCGTCGTCGGGAAGTACGTGGATCTCCCCGACGCGTACCTCTCGGTGACCGAGGCCGTGCGCGCGGGCGGGTTCGCGCACCGCGCCAAGGTCGAGATGCGGTGGGTGCCCTCCGACGACTGCGCCACACCGGCCGGTGCCGCGACCGCGCTCGCCGGGGTGCACGGGGTGCTCGTCCCGGGCGGGTTCGGGGTGCGCGGCATCGAGGGCAAGATCGGCGCGCTCGATCACGCCCGCCGTCACGAGATCCCCGCGCTCGGACTGTGCCTGGGCCTGCAGTGCATGGTCATCCACGCCGCCCGGGCGCTCGCCGGGCTCACCGACGCCAACTCCGCGGAGTTCGATCCGTCGACCCCGCACCCGGTGATCTCGACGATGGCCGATCAGACCGACGTCGTCGCCGGCGAGCGGGACATGGGCGGCACGATGCGCCTCGGCGCCTACCCGGCGGTGCTCACCGCGGACACGATCACCCGCGCCGCCTACGGAACCGGCCGGGTCTCCGAGCGGCACCGGCACCGCTACGAGGTCAACAACGCCTACCGCGACCGGCTCGCCGAGGCCGGGCTGGTGTTCTCCGGGACCTCGCCGGAGGGGACGCTCGTCGAGTTCGTCGAACTGCCGCGCGCCCAGCACCCGTTCTTCGTCGGCACCCAGGCGCACCCGGAGCTCAAGTCGCGCCCGACGCGCGCCCACCCGCTGTTCGCCGCGTTCGTCGCCGCGGCCCTGCGCCACGACGCGTCGTCGCGGCTGTTCTCCCACGGGCACGAGGAGGTCACCGCCGCGGACCCGGAGGCCCCGACGGCCGGCGACGGCGAGGGCACCGGGGGCTCCGAGGCGGACGGGGTCAACGGCAGCGACGGGGTCCGTGTGCGTCAGACGGCGTCGCGGTGACGGCGGACCCGTCGGGCACGGCAGGTCCGTCGAGCATGTCGGGTACCGCACCGCCGGTGGCGCGGACGCCGCTGACGCTGGTCGACCCGCACGCCGGGCACCCGTCGCACACGTTCGACGTCGTCTCCTCCGAGCTGTTGTACGAGGGCGCGATCTTCGCGCTGCGCGGGGACCGGGTCCGCATGCCCGGTGGGCGGGTCGCCACGCGGGAGAAGGTCGAGCACTTCGGCGCGGTCGCGATCGCCGCGCTCGACGACGACGACCGCCTGGTGATGATCCACCAGTACCGCCCCGCGATCGGGCGCCGGATCTGGGAGATGCCCGCGGGGCTCCTCGACGGGGGAGCGGGCGAGGAGCCGGTGGAGGCGGCGAAGCGCGAGCTGGTCGAGGAGGTCGGGGTCACCGCCGACGACTGGTCGACGCTCGTCGACGTCGTCGGCTGCCCCGGGTTCGCCGACGAGTCGGTGCGGGTCTTCCTCGCCCGCGGGCTGCACGACGTGGACCGCCCCGCCGCGGCCGACGATGAGGAGGCTGACCTGGTGATCCGGCGCGTGCCGCTGGCGGACCTCGTGACCGGGGCGATGTCGGGTGACCTCGTCAACGGCCCCTGCATCGCCGGGGTGTTCGCGGCGGCCGAGGTCGTCGCCGGGCGGTTCAGCCCGCGCCCCGTCGACGCGCCCTGGATCGACCGGCCGACCCGGTACCCGGCGCGCCGGCAGGGTTGAGCTCGGCCTCGCTGGCGAGGGGCACAGGGCGCAGGCTCGGCGGCCGTCGGAGCTGACCCTGGTGCTCGTGATCATGGCGAGCGGGGTGCCGCGCGGGATCGCGTCGGTCACCCGCGACGGCGCGCCTGCGGGTTAGCGTCGCCCGGGAGGTGGGGACATGACGGCGAGCGAGATGGCCGAACCCGCGCCCGAGCTCGTCGACGCCGTCACGACCTACCTCGACCACCTCGACGTCGAGCGCGGGATGTCGCCGCACACGCTGTCGAACTACCGCCGAGACCTGGGGCGCTACCTGGCGCACCTCGCCCGCGCCGGCCGCGTCGAGCTCGCCGAGGTCCGGGAGACCGACGTCGGGGAGTTCCTCGTGGCGCTGCGCCGCGGGGACGACGACCACCCGCCGCTCGCGACGTCCTCGGCCTCCCGCGCCGTCGTCGCCGTGCGCGGGTTGCACCGGTTCGCGCTGGCCGAGGGGCTCGTCGCCCGGGACGTCGCCGCCGACGTCCACCCGCCGGCCGCGGCCAAGCGCCTGCCCAAGGCACTCGACGTGACCTCGGTCGAGCGTCTGCTCGAGGCCCCGCCCGACGACGACCCGCGCGGCGTCCGCGACCGCGCGCTGCTCGAGATGCTCTATTCGACGGGGGCGCGGATCAGCGAGATCACCGACCTCGACGTCGACGACGTGGACGCCGAGCAGCGCACCGTCGTGCTGACCGGCAAGGGCGGCAAGCAGCGCCTGGTGCCGGTCGGGCGCCCGGCCCTCGCGGCGCTGGAGGCCTATCGGGTGCGGGCACGGCCGGGGTTCGCGACGCGCGGCCGGGGCACGCCTGCGCTGTTCCTCAACGCGCGGGGGGCACGGCTCTCGCGGCAGAGCGCATGGAACGTGCTGCGGGAGGCGGCCGAGCGGGCAGGCCTGACCCAGGCGATCTCACCGCACACCCTGCGGCACTCGTTCGCGACGCACCTGCTCGACGGCGGCGCGGACCTGCGCGTGGTGCAGGAGCTGCTCGGGCACGCGTCGGTCACGACGACGCAGATCTACACGCTGGTCACGGTCGACTCGCTGCGCGAGGTGTTCGCGACGTCGCACCCGCGCTCCCGGTAGGTGGCCTCCGGCCTTGTGAGCACTTTCGGGGGCTATGGCACCGGAAAGTGCTCACGAGGGCGAAGCCCACCTCACGAGATCCAGGTCCGCGCCCGGGGCGGCGATCGCCGAGAGTCCCACCGGCGCGCCGTCGACCGTCATGAGCGGCATCGACACCGCGGGGGCACCGGCCAGGCCGGCGAGGCAGGTCAGGCCCAGCGTCGCGGCGCGGGCGGCCTCGATCACGGGGTCGCCGGGCTCAGCGGCGCGCGACGGCGCGGGGGAGGACGTGGCCGGCAGCAGCAGCGCGACGCCGGGTTCGAGGATCGCCCGGAGGGTCGCCCGGGCCTCGGCGACCACGACGCGGGCCGCGGCGGCCTCCTCGTCGGACACCTCGGCTGCCGTGGCGAACCGGGAGGCGACGTCGGGGCCGAGCGCGCCCGGGTGGGCAGCGACCCAGGCGCCGTCCACGCCCCAGGCCTCGTGCCCCTGCACGGTGCGGAACGCGGCGCCCCAGGCCGCCAGGACCTCCGGGGCGAGCGAGACGGTGTCGACCCGGTCCAGTGCGAGACCCGCCACCGCCTCGTCGAACGCCGCACGGACAGTGGCGTCCACCCGGTCGAGGACGGCGGGCACGACGACGCCGCGGCGCAACGGCGCCCGCGTTGCCGTCGCGAGCAGCGTCGTCGTGACCCGCTCCAGCATCGCCGCGTCGCGGGTCAGCCAGCCGACCGTGTCGAAGCTCGGGGCGAGCGGCAGCATGCCGACCCGCGGGACGGCTCCGTGGGTGGTCCGGAGCCCGAAGAGGCCCTGGTAGGAGGCCGGGACGCGGACCGAGCCGCCCGTGTCGGTCCCGAGCCCGATGTCGACCTGCCCGGCCGCGACGGCCGACGCCGGTCCGCTGCTGGAGCCCCCGGAGATCCGGTCCGGCGCGGCGGGGTTGGGCGGGGTGCCGTGGTGCGCGTTGGTGCCCGCCAGGCTGTAGGCGAACTCGTCGGTGCGGGCGATCCCGGCGACGTCGGCGCCCGCCTCCACCACGGCCGCGACGACGGCCGCGTGCTCCGGGGACACCGCCGCACCGGCCAGCCACGTCGGGTTGCCCGCCCCGATGGGGTGCCCGCGCACCGCGAACAGGTCCTTCACCGCGACCGAGCACCCGGACAGCGGACCGGAGGGCGCGCCCGCCACGAGGGGCGAGCCGACGACACGCCAGATCGACGGGTCGAACGCCCGGCCCGGACCGGGCTGCGTGACGTGAGCCGCGCACACCCGCCACCGGCCCTCGACGCATCGCCACACCTGGGTCTGCAGCCCCCGGGTGCCTGCGTCGCCGAGGGTTTCGGCGATCGTCGTGACCACCCCGGGTGCCATCGGGCGGACGTGCACCCGCGCGACGCTGCGGGTCGGGACCGCCGTCCGCCCGCTGCGGAACGCCGTGATCGCGTGGTGCCCGACGAGGATCCCGGAGGCGTCGGCGCGCAGGGTGTCGTCGCCGGGGGCGAAGAGCGCGGCGAGGGCGTCGAGGTCGTTGGCGAGCAGCGCCCGGTCGTAGGCCCAGAACGCCTCGAGCAGACCGGCGGGCACGGGCTCCGGGGCGAGGACGACGGTCACCCGAAGTCCGCCTTGCGGATCGTCCCGTGCACGCCCTTGGTGCCGTCGACGACCTGCGAGACGGCGTAGTCGGTGGCCACCGACAGGTAGGCGTAGGCCTGGCGACGGTCCATCCCGTAGCAGTGCACGAGGAGGTCCAGCGACCCCCGGACGGCGTCGCGCATCGCCTCGTCGAGGTCGGGGTCGAGACCGATCGGGATCCACAGGTCGGGGGTCTCGCCGAGCGGCCCGGAGACCGTCCCGAACCTGGTGGCGGCCTCGTCGGCGGGAACGAGGTCGAGGCGCAGGGTGGCGCGCAGCGGGGCCTCGAACGCCGTCAGGGCCACCTCGCCGTCGCCCTGGGCGAAGTGCGGGTCGCCGACCCCGACCAGCGCACCCGGCACCTGGACCGGCAGGTGCAGCGTCGCGCCCACCCCGAGCAGCCGGACGTCGATGTTGCCGCCGTGGCGCCCGGGCGCCACCGAGTGCACCCGCTCCTGCTCCGCGACCCCCATGAACCCGAGGAACGGGGCGAGGGGGAACCGGGCGCGCCGGTGCGGGTCGTCCGCGCGCAGGGCGATCGACCCGACGCCGTCCTCGATCAGGCAGAACGCGCTGAACACCGGCTCCTGCCCCACGACCTCGCCGGGCAGGGCCCCGAGGCCGTGCCGCGTGGAGACGATCCCGTAGGGCACGCGGGGGACGAGGTCGAGCACGGTGATCGAGACGACGTCGCCGGGCCGGGCGCCGGTCACCGCGATCGGGCCGGTGACGACGTGGGGTCCGTCGGCGGCCGGGTCGTGGGGGAGCGTCGACGTCGCGATCGCGGCCGCGTCGGTGAGCACCCCGTCCTCGGGAATCCCGAACCCGCCGAAGAACCGGACCGGGTCGCGCCCCTGGTCGCCCAGGATCCCCTCGTGGCTCACGGTGTCGACGGAGACGACGGAGCCCGGGGCGACCTCGAGTACCGGACCGTCGGTGACCGAGGGCATCCAGCCCCAGGAGACGGTCTCCGGGGTCGACGGCACGTGGTGACCGGAGACGTCCGCGCGGTCCACCGGTGGGACGGCGGCGAGGGCCTTCGCGATGCGTTCGGGGTCCATGGTTGGGGCCGGTGTCATGGGTGGGCCTCTCCGTCGTCGGTGGCGAGTCGGGTCAGGGCGGCGACGGCGCGCAGGTGGTCGGACATCGCCGCCCGCGCCGCGTCGCCGTCGCGGGCACGGACCGCCGTGAGGATCAGCCGATGGCCCTCGACCGAGACCCGCCGTGCCCGACGGGTGGTGTGCGAGCGGCGGCGGACGTCGGGGGTCCAGGAGCAGGCGAGCGTGTTGACGGTCGCGAGCAGCGGGTTCTGGCTCGCGCGGGCCAGCGCGGAGTGGAACTCGATGTCCAGGCGCACCGAGTCACCGGTGACGACGCCGTCGTGCGAGCGGTCCAGGATGTCGTCGAGCTGCAGTAGGTCCGAGGCGGTGGCCCGCAGCGCCGCGAACTCGGCGATGCGCGGCTCGACGACGGCGCGCAGCTCCGCGACGTCGGCGAGCTCCTTCTCGGTCTCGTCCAGCCCGGCGTAGAGCTCGCCGACCTGCGCGGGCGGCAGGCAGACGACCGTGCCGCGGCCCTGCACCCGCTCGACGAGGCTCTTCGACTCCAGGTGCCCCAGCGCGTCGCGGACCGAGCCCCGCGAGACGGCGAGGGACCCGGCCAGCTCCCGCTCGGCCGGGAGCCTCGCGCCCGGGGCCAGCTCACCGGTGGCGATGAGGCGCTCGAGATGCGCGGCGATCTCGACCCCGACACCGCCGGTGCGGCGGTGGGGGAGCGGGGGAACGGTCATCGACGAGGCTCCTGGGAGAGTTGATCACTACGACGGGTCAGTGCTGCGGGGCCGGATCGCCCGACGACGCCGGCGGCGCGGCCACGGCGGTCTCCTCGGGGGCGCCGTCCTCGGGGGCGCCGCGGGAGGCGAGCGTGTGCGCGACGAGCGCAAAGATCGGGCCGAGCGCGTTCATCACCAGCACCGACGCCCACGCGGCCCACGGGTTCTGCGGCGCGAAGCCGAACCCGCCGAACATCGTCGCGAAGTAGGACGCGAACCCGAGGAACATGCCGGGGATCAGCGCGAGCGCCCGCGTCCGACCGGCGTACATCAGCGCGGTGTTGACCACCAGGATGATCACGGCGAGGACGGCGTCCTGGGCGAGCTGACCGGAGGTCGGCTTCAGCGCGGTGTCGAGCAGCACGATGACCAGCGCGAACGTCGAGCCGGCGGCCATGGTCGGCCAGAGCTTCAGGAACGTCGCGCGGTGCGGTCCACCGGCCAGGAAGGTCGCCGCCCAGCCGATGAAGATCCCCCAGACCGGCAGGTTGAGGGCGTTGCCGCCGATGAAGGCGGTGGTGGCGGCGAGGATCGAGGAGATGATCTCGTTCGGGAGTCGCAGTCGCATGGAGTACCCCTCGTGAGGGTCGGGTCAGCGGCGACGGTGCAGCTGGACGGTGCGTTCGGTCGTGGCGACGATCCGGCCGCGCTTGAGCACGACGCGGCGGTGGGCGCGGGAGAGCAGCGCCTCGGTGGGCGTGGGCGCGGCGAGGACGACGAGGTCGGCGTCGGCGCCGACGTGCAGGCCGTGCCGGTCGGACCGGCCGACGATCGCCGCGGCGTCGTCGGTGGCCATCCGGACGAGTCGGGCCATGTCGTCGGGCCCGGCGAGGTGGGAGGTCTGGGCGAGGAACAGGGCGACGTCGAGGACGTCGGCGATGCCGAACGGGGTGAACGCGTTGCGGACGTTGTTCGACGAGAGCCCGGTGCGCACCCCGGCGTCGAGCAGGGCGCGGACCGGCGCGATGCCGCGGCGCACGTTGACCTCGTCGTTCCGGCCCCCGAGGTGCATGTCGGTCATCGGCAGGACGACCACCGCGACGCCCGCGTCGGCCAGCTCGCCCAGGACCCGCTTGCGGGCGTCGGGCGCCAGGCCGGCCAGCGAGGTCATGTGCCCGACGGTTACGCGCCCGCCCATGCCGTGCGCACGGGTGGCCTCGGCGATGTGCTCGGCGAGGGCGTAGCGGGGGTCGGAGGTGTCGTCGGCGAGGTCGGCGTGGATGTCGACCGGCACCCCGAAGCGCTCGGCCAGGGCGAAGACCCGGTCGACGTGCTCCCGGCAGTCCTCGAGCGTGGCCTCCTGGTAGCTGCAGCCCCCGACGACGTCGGCGCCCGCGCGCAGGCCCTCCACCAGCAGGTCCTCGGTGCCCGGCGAGCGCAGGATCCCCTCCTGGGGGAAGGCGACGACCTGCAGGTCGACGAGGTCGGCGTAGGACTCGCGCAGCGCGAGCATCGCCTCGAGCCCGGTGAGGCCGACGATCGGGTCGACGTCGGGCTGGGCGCGGATCACGGTGGTGCCATTGGTGACGGCCTGCTCGAGCAGGCGCCCGGCACGCTCGGCCACCGACTCGCGCGTGAAGGCGGCCTTGAGGCGGCCGGTGATCTCGATGGCCGCGGCGAGGGTGCCGTCGGGATTGGGCTCCTCGGCGTCGAGCAGCGCCTTGTCCAGGTGCAGATGGGGCTCGATGAGCCCCGGGATCACCGCGTATCCGGCACAGTCGATCACCGTGGTCGCGCCGGAAGCCCCAGCCGAGGCATCCGTCGGCCCGATCCCGGTGATCCGGCCGTCGTCGACGGTGATGTCGACCGGGCCGGTCCCGTCCGGGAGTCGGGCATCGCGCAGCAGGACGTCGGTCATCGGGCCACCTCCGGGTATCGGTCGATCCAGGGGGCAGCCTGCTCGTAGGCGGCCGCGGCGCGCAGGACGTCGCCGTCGGCGAGGTGGCGCCCGACGATCTGCAGCCCCACCGGCAGGCCCTCGCGCGTGAACCCGGCGGGCACGCTGATCGCGGGCTGCCCGGTCATGTTCATCGGCTGGGTGAAGCCGAGCCAGGCCGACGGCGGGACCATCCGGCCGTCGACCTTCTCCGGCCCCTGCATGTGGACGGGGAACGGCGGCACGGTCAGCGTCGGGGTGAGCAGCAGGTCGTAGGAGGCCATGAACCGCCACATCCGGTTGACGACCCGTTTGCGGACGACCTGCGCGTCGGTCAGCTCCTCGGCGGTCCAGCGCCGAGTGATCAGGTCCACCAGATGCGGGGACATCCGCGTGCCGTGCTCGGCGACCATCGCCCGCATGCCCGTCAGGTCCGTGTCGCCCATGACCATGCCCCAGAACGAGCCGGAGGGGTCGTCCCATCCGGGGTCGGCCTCGGTGACCTCGCACCCGAGCTCGGAGGCGAACACCCCCGCCGCCCGCGCGGCGATCTCGCGCACCTGCGGGTCGACGGCGAGGTAGCCCCAGTCGGCGCTGTAGGCGACGCGGAGCCCCCGCACGTCGCCGCGGGTGGCGTCGAGCCAGGACACGTCCCCGGCGGGCAGCGAGTGCCGGTCGCGCGGATCCGGGCCGGCGAGGACCGACATGAGCAGCGCGGCGTCGTCGACCGTGCGGGTCATCGGCCCGATGTGCTCGAGGCTCTCCCAGCTCGAGACGCCGGGGTAGCGCTCGTCGCGGCATCCCGGATAGGCGGGGACCCGGCCCATCGAGGCCTTGAACCCGACGATCCCGCAGTGCGCCGCCGGGATGCGGACCGAGCCGCCGCCGTCGCTGCCGAGCGCCAGCGGGGCCATGCCGGTGGCGACCGCGACGCCCGACCCCGCGCTCGACCCGCCGGGGGTCAGCGTCGGGTCCCACGGGTTGCGGGCCGTCGGCGAGATCGGGTTGTGGCCGACGGCGCTGTAGCCGAACTCCGGCACCGTCGTCTTGCCGAGGAGCACCGCGCCCGCCGCGCGGACGCGCTCGACCACCACGTCGTCCTCGTCCGGGACGAAGTCCTCGTAGGCGGGCGACCCGCTGCGGGTGGGGATGCCGGCCGTCGAGATCAGGTCCTTGACCGCGATGGGCACCCCGGCCAGGGGTCCGACCTCCTCACCACGGGCGAGCGCCTGCCCGACCGCCCGGGCCTGCGCCCGTGCGTACTCGGCGGTGAGCTCGCAGAAGGCGTGCAGGGTCCCGTCGAGCGCGTCGACCCGGGTGAGCGCGTCCTCGGTGGCCTCGACCGGGGACAGGGCACCGGACCGGATCGCGGCCGCCATCGCGGTGGCGCTCATCGCGGTGCTCGAGGTGGTCGCGGTCGGGTCGGTCGTGGCGGTCATCGGGTCACGACCTCGTCGTCCGTCCCGGCCTCGGTCGACGACGGGGTGCCCGACCCACCTGGTGACGACGTGGCCCGGGACGGGAGCAGCGACAGGAGCACGGCGGCGACCGCGGCCACGGCGAGACCGGCAAGGGCCTCCGAGAGCCCCGGTGCCCACACGTGGACCACGGCAGCCGCGATCGAGCCGAGTGCCCACGCCGCGAACGGCGCGACCCGCCACGCCGGGACGGCGTCGGACCGCGCGGCGAGCCGGCGCACCCCGAACTGGTCGACGATGAGCACGGCCCCGATCGGCGGGACGACGATCCCGAGCAGGTTCAGCCAGTCCGCGAAGTGCTCCCAGACCCCGGCCAGTGCGGCCACGACGCCGACCGCGCCCAGCACGATCGTCAGGACCCGCATCCGGCCGCCGGTGATCTGGCTCCAGCCCACGGCGCCGTTGTAGAGGCAGTGCGCGCACACCGACCCGAGGTTGACGAACACGAACACCACCGCGACCGCGGCGAGCAGGGTTCCGTGCGAGGTCAGGATCGGCAGGAAGTCCCCGCCGTTGCTCGCCGGGTCGGCCGAAGCCCCGATGGCGACGACGAGCCCGCCGACGAGCAGCGACACGAGGTTGGCGACGGGGAACGCGGAGAACGCCGCGAGGACGGCCTCCCGCCCGGTGCGCGACCAGCGCGTGAAGTCGGCGGTCATGGTCCCGGAGTCCGCGAAGCCGGCGACGACGATGGTGATCGCGGCGCCGATGCTGAGCACGGTCGCCCCGGCGCCACCGCCGGTGTAGGCCGACGCGGCAGACAGCGCGCCGGGTCGAGCAGCGAGAACGAGCGCGACCACCCCGAGGACCACGAACAGCGGCGCGGCGGCCATCCCGATGACGGTGAGCGCGCGGACCCCGATGAACGTGACCCCGATGTAGAGGACCCCGGCGACGAGGATGACGACCGCCTCGTTCCAGCCGAGGGCCTCGTGGAGGGTGGACCCGGTCAGCCCGGTCTGGAACGCGAACCAGCCGATCACCACCGTCGAGAGGAACCCCGCGGCGACCTTCGTCCCGCTGCGCCCGAAGGTGCGCGCCGCGGTGAGCGCGAAGTTCTCGCCGGTCCGCCCGGCGAGGTAGCTCAGCGCACCGACGTAGGCGAACAGCACGAGGTTCCCGGCCAGGATCGCCGCGATGCCCGGCCAGAGGCCCAGGCCGTAGACGATCGTGCCGCCGAACACGGCGTTGGTGAAGACCATCGGGAAGCCGAACCAGACGGCCGAGACCGACCGCAGCGACCGGCGGTGCGTCGTCGGGACCGGCTCGTGCTCGAACTCCGACTCGAGCGCGTGTCGCTCGGTGGTGGTGCTGGACATGAGCGTCCCTTCGCGGCCCGAGGCGGCGCTCGGGGGAGGTCCGGGCAGGGCGACGGCGGCTGCCCCGAGAGGTCCGAGTGGTCAAGTGGTTCGACCAATCTCGACGTCGAGTGAGCCACGTTCACGCCGCAGGGTGAAGGGGTGTTGCACCGTGTTCACGAGACGGTGACGCCGGGCGCGATCCGCGACGCACGGCCGTCACACGGATGTGAGGTGCGCCGGCCGGCCGAGTGCCTCCGGGGGTCGACGCGCGGCGCACACACCATCTGTCGGGGCCTCGGGCGCGGGACGCGTCGGTCCCGCGGTACCGGACGTCGGCGGTCGCTAGAGCGCGGAACCGTGCTCGCGAGGCCGGAGGGTGCAGACGACGACCAGCGGGGTCTCGCGCTGCGCGAGCCCGGGCACGACGTCGTCGAGCAGCTCCGTGAGCTCCCCGTGCGTGGTGACCCGACGCGCCGGGCAGCCGAGCGAGGTCGCGAGGCCGGCCACGTCGACCTCGGCGAAGCCCGGCCACGGGGCCTTCCCGCCCGCCTCGGAGGCCAGCCGGTCCATGATCGCGTAGCGGCCGTTGTCCATGACGAGCACGAGCACGCCGACGCCGTAGTGCGCGGCCGACCAGAGCGCCTGCATCCCGTAGAGCGTCGAGCCGTCACCCACCACGGCCACCACCGGCCGCGTCGGCGCGCCCATCCGCACACCGATCGCGGCGGGCACCCCGAACCCGAGCCCACCCTGCGCGGCGGACAGGAAGCCCAACGGGGCCCGGGCGGGGACGAGCCGGTGCAGATCGGGGCGCGAGGACGGCGTCTCCTCGACGACGACGGCCTCCGCGGGCAGCCGTGCCGCGAGCTCGACGAACACCGCGGGCGCGGCGAGGGGGCCGGCGGGGTCGTCGGCGCCGTTGTCCCGGACGACGGGGTCGCGAGGGGAGGATCCGGCCGCTCTTGCGGCCCGAGGGTTCCCCTCGTGCGGGGTGGGGCCGGCGTGGCTCACCGTAGGGAGGGCGGCGGTCAGGGCGGTCACGGTGAGCGCCGGATCGGCGAGCAGGGCCAGATCGGCACGGCTGTGGTGGACGTCCTCGGGGTCGTCGCCGACGAGCACGATCGTCGTGCCCGGCTCCACGAGCTCGCCGGGGGAGTACTGGTACTGGCGGAAGACCGGCGCGCCGACCACGAGCAGCAGGTCGTACGCACCGAGCGCCGCGCGGAGGGTGGCCCGCTCCGGCGGCAGGTGCCCGGCGAAGAGCGGGTGGTCCTGGGGGAACCCGGCCCGCGCGGCGAACGCCTCCTGCCACACGGGCGCGAGCAGGTGCTCGGCGAGGCCGACGAGCGCATCCCAGGCGGCCGTGCCGTCGGCGTCGGCGCCCACGACGATCGCCGGGCAGCGCGCGCTTCCGACGACGGCGGCCAGTTCGGCGACGGCGTCCGGGTCGGGGGCACGCCCGCGTCGCACCTCGACCGGGCTCGGCATGGCGCGGGGATCGGCGGGCTCGGCCCAGTCGTCGCTGGGGACGACGACGACCGCCGGGCCGCGGGCGGTCTGTGCCTCGTGGAAGGCCCGGTCCAGGGCACCCGGGACGTCCTGGGGTCGCACCGGGGAGCTCGTCCACACCGGGTAGGTGCCGCCCAGCCCGTCGAGGTCGCCGGCGAGGAACGGGCGCGAGGCCAGGTGGCGGCGGTCCTGCTGGCCCACGACGACGACCAGCGGCGTCCGGTTCACCCGCGCGGTCGCGAGCGCGCCGACCGCGTTCCCCAGACCCGCCGTCGTGTGCAGGACGACCAGCGCGGGCCGGTCGGTCGCCGTCGCGTACCCGGTGGCGAGGCCGACGACGGAGCCCTCGTGCAGGGCGAGCACGAAGTCGAGGTCGTCGGGCAGATCGGTCAACAGGCTGATCTCGGTCGAGCCGGGGTTGGCGAACAGGCGGTCCAGGCCGCGTCGTCGCAGGACGTCGAACGCGGCGTCCCGGACGGTCCGCGACCCGCCGGCAGGCGCGGCGCCCGTCGTCGGGGTGGGCGCCGGGTCCGGGTCCGCCGCCGCCGAGCTCGCGCCGGGTTGAGTGGATGGCGCCCCCCGCTCGCCAGAGAAGGGAGAGCACGCCGACAGGGGGCCATTGCTCGCACGCCCGAGGGTGTCGCTCGTGATCGCGGCCGCCCAGGCGGTCACGGAGAACGGCCCGGCGGGCGAGGGGCCCGGGCGGAGGACGGCGTGCTGCGGGTCGGGCGGGAACCGGGCGTCCTCCACCGGCGCTCCTCTCGGGTGTTCTCGGCGGTCGGGTCGCGGTGTGGTCGGGTCGCAGTGCGGTCAGGTCGCAGTGCGGTCAGGTCGCGGTGCGGTCGGTCGCGGCGTGGTCGGGCTCCGGCTCGGTCCGGGCCTCGACCGCACCACGGGGCCGGCCCACCGCGAGGACGGCGAGCGCCCCCAGCGCCGCGACCAGCGCGAACGCGTAGAAGCCCCACGGGTACGCGAGGCCCGCGGCGAGCAGCGCCCCACCGAGCGCCGGACCGGTGATGGCACCGAGGCGACCGACCCCGCTCGCCGCGCCGAGAGCCGATCCCCGGACGGCGGCGGGGTAGAGCCGCCCGACCCAGGCGTAGACGAGAACCTGCGCGGAGAACACGAAGACGCCCGCGAGCAGCACGATCGCGTACACCCCGAAGCCCGGCAGGCGGACCGAGAGCAGCGCGAGGAAGACCGCCCCGAGCGCGAACCAGGTGATGGTCGCGGGCCGGACACCGATGCGGTCCGCGACGTTCCCGCCGATCAGGAGTCCGATCACCGCGCCGACGTTCAGCGTCAGCAGGAGGGCGAGCGCGGCGCCGAGGGGGTAGCCGGCGCTGCGCATGATCTCCGGCAACCACGTGTTCAGGCCGTAGACCAGGAGCAGGCCCATGAACGACGCCACCCAGAACGCGATCGTCGGGCGCGCGTAGCCGTCGCGGAATAGCTCACGGATCGGGTTCTGGACCCGCTTGGCCGTCCCCTCGGTCCGTGCGGGCGCGGAGTCGCGCGGCAGGCGGGTGAGCATGAGTGGCACCAGGACCAGGGAGGGCACCGCGCCGAGCGCGAACATCACCGGCCACCCGAGCCGGCTGATCAGCCAGATCCCGAGCAGCGAGGCCGCGACGGCACCGACGTGGTAGCCGGTCATCATGATCGTCGTCGCAGCGTTGCCCCGGCGCGTCGGCGCGTGCTCGGCGACCATCGCGAGGGCCACCGGCAGCACCCCGCCGAGTCCGAGGCCCGCGAGGAACCGCAGCACCACCAGCGCGGTCACCCCGGGCGCGGCGGCGCAGGCGAGGCTGAGCACGGAGAACACCACGACCGTCGCGACGAGCGTGCGGCGCCGCCCGACGAGGTCGGAGACCGGGCCCACCGCGAGCGCCCCGATCATGACGCCGACCAGACCCACCGTGGCCACGAGCGAGGCGCTCGCCGGGGTGAGCGCCCAGGTCGGGTCCCGCAGCAGGACGGGGATCACCACGCCGAGCACGACGAGGTCGTAGCCCTCCAGGGCCACCGCGGACCAGCACAGTCCCCGCACCCACCCGGAGGCGGCCGGGGCGGCCTCCGCTGTCGACGGTCCGGACATGAGCCACCTCCCAGCAGGGTGTGACAGCGCAGTCACGACCCGTGCTCGGAGTATGGGAGCGGCGGACCGCGCAGGTCAGCAGCTTCTCTCACTCACCGGAACATCAGGTCAATCCGCCCGCCTGCTCATCCGTCGCGAGGCCGCGACCGCGGCCATCTGCACCGCCGGGAGGAACGGCGGCAGGGCCGCCGAGACGGGGACGACGACGGCGAGCGAGGCCACCACGTGCCCCTCGGCGTCGCTGATCGGGGCGGCCACCGACGCGGCGCCCTCGGTCATCTCCTCGCGGGAGAAGCAGTACCCGGTGCGACGGATGTCGGCGAGGGCCTCGCGCAGGAGGGCGGGCTCGGTGATCGTGCCGGGGGCCAGCCGTGGCAGGCCCCGCGCGACGACCTCGTGGACCAGCGACGACGGCGAGTGCGCGAGCAGCACCTTGCCCGGCCCACTCGCGTGCAGTGGCATGTCGCGTCCCACCCGGGACCGCACCGTGGTGTCGTGCTGCCCGGCGAGGCGCTCGACGAACAGCGCACGGGTCCCGTCGAGGACGACCAGGTGCACCACGTGACCGGTGGCCGCCGCCAGGTCCTGCATCGGAGGCAGGGCGGCCTCGCGCAGGTTGCGGGCGTACGGGGCGAGGGCGCCGACGCGCCAGAGCCGCATCCCGATCCGGTAGCGGCCCCGCCCCACCCGCTCGAGGGCGCCCCACTCCACGAGCTCGGCGACGAAACGGTGCGCGGTGGCCGGTGGGAGCCCCGTCGCGGCGACGATGTCGGCGAGGGCGAGCTCGGGCGAGGAGTCGCTGAACGCGCTCAGGACACCCAGGGCGCGGCCCAGCACCGAGCGCGGTGTGCTCTCGGTGATGGATCCTGTGACGCGAGTCATCCGACGAACGTGCCCGAACGGCGAACGCGCCACACCCGGCGAGTCGCGATGGCTCCGGTCGGACCGTCTGCCTAGCCTGAGCGGTGACCGGGGTCGCGGCGTGTCCACCCACAGTGGTGGTCCGGTCGGAGGACCCGACGGGACGGGGCAGGAGGAGGTTCGGCGGCATGTCGGCACCGCTGTTCGACGCCGAGTCCCTGCGCATGGGCCCGCCGCCGGACCCGGGGCGTCCGGAGGGAAGCGCCGGGGCAGGCGCCACGGGCGGGTCGCCGGGCGATCCGCTCGACCCGACGGTTCGACCCCGCCGCGAGATCCCGGAACCCGCACCGCTGTCGTCGCACGGCCCGGCGACCGTCCTCGCGATGTGCAACCAGAAGGGCGGGGTCGGCAAGACCACCTCGACCATCAACCTGGGGGCCGCGCTCGCGGAGTACGGCCGCCGGGTGCTGCTCGTCGACTTCGACCCGCAGGGCGCGCTGTCCGTCGGCCTCGGTGTGCAGCCCCACGAGCTGGACACCACCATCTACAACCTGATCATGGAACGGTCGGTGACGATCGACGACGTGATCCGGCCGACCGGCGTCGAGGACGTCGACCTGCTGCCCTCGAACATCGACCTGTCCGCCGCCGAGGTGCAGCTGGTCACCGAGGTCGGGCGCGAGCAGACCCTCGGGCGCACCATCGCCCCCGCACTCGACCGGTACGACTACATCCTCGTCGACTGCCAGCCGTCGCTCGGCCTGCTCACCGTCAACGCGCTGGCCTGCGCCGACGGGGTGCTCATCCCCCTGGAGTGCGAGTTCTTCTCGCTGCGCGGGGTGGCCCTGCTCATGGACACGATCGAGAAGGTGCAGGACCGGCTGAACCCCGAGCTGGCGATCACCGGCATCCTGGCCACCATGTACGACCCGCGCACCCTGCACACCCGCGAGGTGATGGCCCGCGTGGTGGAGGCGTTCGGTGAGCTGGTGTTCGACACGGTCATCAACCGGACCGTCCGCTTCCCGGAGACGACGGTGGCCGGCGAGCCGATCACCCGGTGGGCGACCCGCTCGCAGGGCGCCCAGGCCTACCGGGCGCTGGCACGAGAGGTCATCGCCCGGTGACGGCGGTCTCCGATCGGGTCGCGCCGGACCGTGACGACGAGCGGACCGGCTTCCAGGTCTCCCTGGAGAACTTCACCGGCCCGTTCGACCTGCTCCTGAAGCTCATCGGGCGCCACGAGCTCGACGTCACCGAGGTCGCGCTGCACCGGGTGACCGACGACTTCATCGCCTACACCGCGGCCCTCGGCGACGGGGCCGACCTCGAGGAGACGACCGGTTTCCTCGTCGTCGCCGCCACGTTGCTGGATCTGAAGGCGGCGCGCCTGCTCCCGGCCGCGGAGGTCGAGGACGAGGACGACCTCGCGCTGCTCGAGGCCCGCGACGTGCTGTTCGCCCGCCTCTTGCAGTACCGCGCCTACCAGCAGGTCGCCGCGCTGTTCCGGGAGCTGGAGGGGACGGCGCGGCGGCGCTACCCGCGGGCGGTCTCGCTCTCGGAGGAACTCGCCTCGCTGCTGCCGCCGGTGGAGCTGGGCGTCGACGCGGCCGGGTTCGCCGAGATCGCCGCGGCGGTGTTCCGTCCCTCGCCCCCGCCGATGGTCGGGCTGGACCACCTGCACGCGTCGACGGTCTCGGTCCCCGAGCAGGTCGAGATCATGTCCGGGCGACTGCAGGACGCCGGGCGGCTGACGTTCGCGCAGCTGTGCGAGGACGCGACGCACGGGATCGAGGTCGTCGGACGCTTCCTCGGGGTGCTGGAGATGTACCGGTCCCGCCAGGTCGCGCTCGACCAGGAGGAGGCGTTCGCCGAGCTCGCCGTCCGGTGGGCGCCCGGGTCCGACGACCGCGGGACGGCGGCGCTCGACCCGGAGGCGCCGTGAGTGGGGTGGGTGGGGACGAGGACGAGCTCCCGTCACTCTCGTCCGACGCCGAGCTCGACGCCGCGATCGAGTCGGTCCTCATGGTCGTCGACGCCCCGGTGCCCGCCGGGCAGCTCGCCGAGGTGCTCGAGGAACCGGCGGCGCGGGTGACCGAGGCCCTGCGGCGGCTCGCCGCGTCGTACGAGAACCGGGGCTTCGAGCTGCGGGCCACCGACGAGGGCTGGCGGTACGTCTCGCGCGCCCGGTTCGCCCCGTACGTGGAGCGCTTCGTGCTGGACGGGCAGCGGGCCCGGCTGACACGGGCGGCCCTGGAGACCCTCGCCGTCGTCGCGTACCGGCAGCCGGTGACGCGCTCGCGGGTGTCGGCGGTCCGCGGGGTCAACGTCGACGGTGTCATGCGGACCCTCACCGCGCGAGGGCTCATCGTCGAGGCGGGCATGGACGCGGCGACGGGCGGCACGCTCTACCGGACCACCGAGATGTTCCTGGAGCGGTTGGGTCTGGGCTCGCTCGAGGAACTGCCCCCGATCGCGCCGCTCCTTCCCGAGGTGGACGACATCGACGAGCTGTAGGGGCCAGCTACCCTGGACTCCCGTGACCGAGGGTGAACAGGGAATCCGCCTGCAGAAGGTGCTCGCCGAGGCCGGGATCGCCTCGCGGCGGCAGGCCGAGATCCTGATGCGCCAGGGTCGGGTGGAGGTCGACGGCGAGGTCGTCAAGGAGATGGGTCGGCGCGTCGACCCGGACGCCAGCGTCATCCACGTGGACGGCAACCGCGTCGTGACCGACACCGAGACCGTCCATCTCGCGCTGAACAAGCCCGAGGGGATGCTCTCGACGATGTGGGACGAGCACGGCCGCCGGTGCGTCGGCGACGTGGTGCTCGAGAAGGCGTCGGGGACGAAGGGCCTCTTCCATGTCGGGCGCCTGGACGCCGCCACCGAGGGCCTGCTGCTGCTCACCAACGACGGTGAGCTCGCGAACCGGCTCATGCACCCGTCGTACGAGATCCCGAAGACCTACCTCGCGGAGATCCGCACCCCGATCGCGAAGGACCTCGGCAAGCAGCTGCGCGCAGGCGTCGAGCTCGACGACGGTCCTGCCGCGGTCGACAGCTTCCGCGTGATCGACCGGTCCGGCTCGCGGGTCATGGTCGAGGTGGAGCTGCACGAGGGCCGGAACCGCATCGTGCGCCGGATCTTCGAGGCGGTCGACAAGCCGGTGGAGCGCCTGGTGCGCACGGCCGTCGGGGACGTCCATCTCGGCAACCAGCGGGTGGGCACGCTGCGCAAGCTGGGCCGTGACGAGGTCGGGGCCCTGTACAAGGCGGTCGGGCTCTAGCCGTAAGGCACAATGGACTCCCGGACGGGTGTCGAGACCGCTGGGAGGCGTGCCGTGGACCGGCCGGACAGGGTGCTCCAGGGAGTCGTGGCGGTGGACGGACCCTCGGGCACCGGCAAGTCCACCACCGCGCGCGGGCTGGCGATGCGCCTGGGCGCCCGCTACCTCGACACCGGAGCGATGTACCGGGCGGCCACCCTCGCGGTGATGCGGGCCGGGATCGCGCTCGACGCCACGAGGACCGAGGCCGAGGGGCACGACGACGCCGTCGCCGTCGCCACCACCGCCGATCTCGCGATGTCCACCGACCCCGCCGAGCCGCGGGTCCGGCTCGACGGTGAGGACGTCGGAGCCGAGATCCGCGGTGCCGAGGTCACCCGCAACGTCTCGGCCGTGTCCGCGTTCACGAAGGTCCGTGAGCACCTGGTCGCCGAGCAGCGCCGCATCGTGGCCGAGACCGTCGCGGACGGCGCGGGCATCGTCGTCGAGGGCCGCGACATCGGCACCGTCGTCGAGCCCGACGCCGCCCTGAAGATCTACCTGGTGGCGTCGGACCACGCCCGCGCCGGCCGCCGCAGCGCGGAGGACACCGCGGCGGGCCGCGCCGCCGACACCACCACGACGGGCGACGACCTCGCCCGTCGTGACCACCTCGACTCGTCGCGCGCCGCGTCTCCGCTGCGGGCCGCCGACGACGCCGTCGAGGTGGACACCTCGGTCCTGGACGTCGAGGGCGTCCTCGACCGTCTCGAAGACCTGGCCGCGGACCGCGGCATGCTCATCCCGGCTCTGGTGCAGACCGGGATGCCGAACGGAGGATGACGTGACGCAGGAACTCCCCGCCGGATTCGGCGCGGAGCTGGAACTCCCTGATGACGACACGGCGGAGGGCCGCCCGGCGCAGCCGGTGCTCGCCGTCGTCGGGCGCCCGAACGTCGGCAAGTCGACGCTGGTCAACCGGGTCCTGGGCCGCCGCGAGGCGGTCGTGCAGGACGTGCCGGGCGTGACCCGGGACCGGGTGGCCTACGACGCGCTGTGGAACGGCAGGCGGTTCACGCTCCTGGACACCGGCGGCTGGGTCCCGGACGCCAAGGGCATGCAGGGTGCGATCTCGGCCCAGGCCGAGACCGCGATGCGCACCGCCGACGCGATCCTGCTCGTCGTGGACGGCCAGGTGGGAGCCACGACCGTCGACGAGGCCGTCGCCCGCACGCTGCGGCGCAGCAAGCTCCCGGTGCTGCTGTGTGCCACGAAGGTCGACGACGAGCGCGGGATGAGCGAGATCCCTGCGCTGTGGCGGCTCGGGCTCGGGGAGCCGTACCCGGTGTCCGGTCTGCACGGCCGCGGGTCCGGCGACCTGCTCGACGCCGTGCTCGACGTGATGCCCCAGTCCCCCCGCGACGACGTCGACCTGGAGGGCGGCCCGCGGCGCGTGGCGCTCGTGGGCAAGCCCAACGTCGGCAAGTCGTCGCTGCTCAACCAGCTCACCGGCGAGACCCGCGCCGTCGTGGACGCCACCGCGGGCACCACGACCGACCCGGTCGACTCGCTCGTCGAGATCGACGGCGAGACCTGGCAGCTGGTCGACACCGCCGGTCTGCGGCGGAAGGTCAACCAGGCCAGTGGCATGGAGTACTACGCCAGCCTGCGCACGAAGGCCGCGGTCGAGGCAGCCGAGGTCACGGTCCTCCTGCTCGACGCCTCCGAGCCGATCGCCGAGCAGGACCTACGGGTGGCCACCCAGGTCGCCGAGGCCGGCCGCGCGCTGGTGCTCGCCATGAACACGTGGGACCTCGTCGACGAGGACCGCCGCTACGCGATGAAGCGCGAGCTCGAGCGGGCGCTGGTGCGGTTCCCGTGGGTGGAGAAGGTCAACATCTCGGCCCGCACCGGACGATCGGTGCAGAAGATCGCCCCGGCGATGCGGACCGCGCTGGAGAACTGGGACCGCCGTATCCCGACGGGCCAGCTCAACCAGTGGCTCTCCGACGTCATCGCCGCCACCCCGCCGCCGGTACGCGGCGGGAAGCAGCCGAAGATCCTCTACGCGACGCAGGCCCAGAACCGGCCGCCGACGTTCGTGCTGTTCACCTCGGGGTTCCTCGAGGCCAGCTACCGGCGCTTCCTCGAGCGCAAGCTGCGCGAGACGTTCCCGTTCACCGGCACGCCGGTACAGATCAACGTGCGGGTGCGGGAGAAGCGGATCCGCGGGAAGCGCTGAGGCTGCGGACCCAGTCCATGCGGGCGCGTGCCGCGTCCGGCCCCGCAGGTGGAGTGTCCGCCACCGGCGATCTCCGTGGTGACGTGGGCGTGACGTCGATGGCCGGGTTCCGGAGCTCCTACGGTCCGGCGCCGGGCGACCGTCGCCCCGTCCCCGCGATCGCGACCAGCTCGGTCCGGTCGGTGAGGCCGAGTCGCGAGCAGGCGCGGTAGACGTGTGATTCGACGGTGCGGACCGAGACGTGGAGGCGTTCGGCGATCTGGCGGTTGGTGAGCCCCTCGCCGGCGAGCACCGCGACCTCCCGCTCGCGGGCGCTGAGCGCGACGGTGGCCCGGGCGTCCTGGACGGCCGGCGTCCGGGCGCCCTCGCAGGCGGCGGCCAGGGTCTGGGCGCGCTCCTCGGCCTGGGCCGCGACGACGAGGCGCTGTCCGGCGCGGGCGGTGCTCGCCGCCTGCCCGGCGGCGTCGGCGGCCTCCAGCCCCATGCCCGCGTCGCGGAGCCGCGCGGACACGTCGAGCAGGTGTGCCGCGTCGGAGGCGGAGAGGGCGGCCGCGTGGGCCGCGGCGAGGCGGGAGCGTGGCGAGTGGAGGATCCGGTCGAGCTCCGCGAGCCTGCCGACCTGCTCCCGGTCACCGAGGCGCACGCTCGTCTGGCGCATCTGTACCTCGGCGGCGTACGTGCCGTACCGCCGGCACCGTTCCGCTCCGGCGCGACACCGTTCGATCCCCTCGCGGATGCTGCCCGACGCGGCGGCGGCCCAGGCCCGGGCGAGGTCGATCTCGAAATCGATGATCGGGATGTGCGGGTGGCGACGCCTCTGGGCCTCGTCGACCCAGTTCCGGGACGCGACCGCGTCCCCGAGCATGCCGTAGGCCTGGCCGATCATCGCCGCCGACCAGCCGCCCCACCCGCCGCCGTGGCCAGGGAAGGCAGGCAAGGCGGACTCGAGGGCGTCGATCGCGGTGCGGGGCCGCCCGGCACTGAGCGCCATGCGTCCCTCGTAGAGCGCGACGAACGGTGGCGCCTGCGGCCCGGTCAGCCCCCGTACCCAGTCGATTCGGTGCCGGGCGTCCTCGCGGCTCCCCCTGAGGTCGGCCGCGAGAATCTCCATGTACCCGACGTTGCAGGCCACGGCGGCGGTGTCCGCACTGCGTGAGGCGGTCTCGATCCCGTACTCGATCGTCCGGGCGAGGTCCTCGCCTTCCCCCGTCAAGGACTGCACATGCCCGACGACGAAGGCGGCCAGCGCCACCGATTGCGCGGGTCGGGTGTCGTCGGCGATGACGGCCTGGGCGAGCTCCATCGACTCGCGCGCCCGCCCCGAGACCCCCGCGATCATCGATCGGAGCGCGTCGAAGGCCGGATTGCGCCGTCCGCCGTGGTGCTCCGCCTCCTCCGCGGCGAGCAGTTCCTCCCCGGAACGCGGCGGATCGGCCTGGAAGTGCCAGGCGAGGCCCCGGAGGACCACCGCCTGTTCCCGTTCCTCGGCCGTGGCGGTCTCCGCGGCGGCCTCGGCCAGCACGGCGTCAGCCTCCTCGGCGCGCATCCCGTAGTCCAGGAGATGGGCCAGGCCGAGACGGGCGTGGAACCCGCCGCCCGCGGCGATCGCGGCGCGCAGCAACCGCTCCGCCAGGCCGAAGTCCCGCAGCCCGGAGGCCTGCATCGACGCGGCCACGAGCTCGTCGGGATCGACCGGTCGGTCGCTGCCGAGGTCCAGGACCGCGCGCCGGAGCCCGTCCCCGACCCGTCGGCCCCCCGTCTTCGCCAGCGCGGCCGAGAGCTCGCTGCGCAGCCGTCGCGCGCGGGGCACACTCGTCCGGGCTCGCATCGCCTCGCCGTAGAGCGGGTGTCCGAGGCGGGCGTCCCAACGGTCACCGTCCGCCTCGATGCTCACCAGCCCTCGCTGCGAGACCTCCTCGACCGCGGCCGCACCGGCCAGCTGGTCGATCATCCCGAGACCGAGCGGCTCGGAGATCGAGAGCAGTTCCAGTACGCGTCGTTCGTCGTCGGTGAGTCGGCCGATCCGCATCGCGACGAGGTCGTCGAGGGCCGGGGAGAGAGCGACGGTGCCCTGCCAGACCCAGCCGCCGTGCTCCAGGCGCAGCCGACCCGCCGCGCGCTCGCCGTCGACCAGGTGACGCAGCCAGAGCACGTTGCCGCCCGCCGTGTCGTGGAGGCGCCGTGCCGTCCCGGCCTCGAGGCTGGTGCCCAGTGCCGTCGCGAGGACCGCGTGGGTCTGGTGCTCGTCGAAGGGAGCGATCTCCAGCCGGAGAGCCGTCTCGTCCTTCCACAGGGCGGTCACCGCGTCCGGTGCCGACGCGCCGGTGCGGACGGTGAGCACCACCCGGGCCCGCCGGGCCGTGGCGATCTGGTGGACGACGGTGGCCGAGACGGCGTCGAGCAGGTGTGCGTCGTCGACGACGAGGAGCCGATCGGCGTTGCCGGCCGTGAGGGCGGCCACCGCGTCGCGGACCCGGGACAGGTCGGAGGACGCCTCCACCTGATCGAGCCCGGGCAGGACGTCCAGGAGGGCCCCGAGCGGGATCTCCTGCGCGGAGGCCGTCGCCCGGACGACGCCGAGCAGCTTCCCCTGGTCGTGGCGGACCGCGACCTCGCGGGCCAGCCTGCTCTTGCCCACCCCGGCGGGCCCGCCGAGGACGACCGTGCCGTGCTCGTCGAGGGCCTTCACCGCGGCCGCGAGGTCGTCGTCGCGTCCCGCGAACGGCCACGCCTCCGCCACGACTCCCACTCCTCCCTCGATCCCTCCCGACAGCCGCCGAGTGTCCACCATCCGTGGTAGCGGTGGTGACGGCCGTGTGAAGTAGCAGGCGCCGGACGGCCGTGCGGTGCTCCCGGCGGCGAACGGGGAGACTGCTGCGGAGTTGTGTCCCGCACCACAGGAGGACCGGATGCACGATTTCTTCCCGGCATCGGCGGCGACGGCCCGCGTCGTCGCCCTGGTGACCGACGAGCACCTCGACCTGCCGACCCCGTGCGAGGCCTGGCCGGTCCGTGACCTCCTCGAGCACATCGTCGGGTTCACGGCTCACTTCGCGGCCATCGGGCGCCAGGAGGAACTGACCGGAGAGCCGCCGGCCTCGGGGCTCCCGGAGGGCTGGCGCACGATGCTGGCCGACGCCCTCGAGGACCTCACGGTCGCGTGGCGGACGCCCGGCGCGTGGGAGGGCCAGGACGAGGCCGGCGGTGTGGCGATGCCCCGCGCCGCGCTGGGGGTCGTCGCGCTCGACGAGTTGGTGCTCCACGGCTGGGACCTCGCGACGGCGATCCAGGTGCCGTTCGCGGCGGCCCTGGACGACGTCCAGGCCTGCCTGCCCTTCGTCGAGCAGTTCTCCGGGATGCAGGGCGGGCCCTTCGGAGCACCTCTGGCAGGGGCCCAGGAGGCGACCGGTCTGAACCGCTTGCTGATGCTCGCCGGTCGCGACCCGGCGATCGGGCCGGACGGCGGCGTGGGGTAGTCTTCGGCCCGCTGCAGCGGTTGAGCAGCGGTTCGGGACGTGGCGCAGCTTGGTAGCGCACTTGACTGGGGGTCAAGGGGTCGCAGGTTCGAATCCTGTCGTCCCGACCAGCAAGCAAGGCCCGCTGATCATGGAGAAACACCAGGTCAGCGGGCCTTCTTCATGCATGGAGACCTCGGGGCCCCGGTGTCGGCCATCCACGTACACGGCGGTCCTCGACCGCCAGGAGCGGTACGCGATGCGGGACGTTGCCACCGACCGCGAGGTGATCCGAGACTGGGACTTCCGAGACCGACCGACGGAAGGCCGGCGCCGTGCGGAGACTGCACTACGGGATGAACCCGTCTCTGGACGGCTACATCGCCGCGCCCGACGACGACCTCGCCTGGAGCGGGCCGAGTGACGAGCTGTTCGCGTGGTTGCTCGACGAGGAGCGGACGATCAGCCTGTTTCTGTATGGCCGCAAGCTGTGGGAGACCATGAGCGCCTACTGGCCGACCGGCGATCAGCAGCCGGGCGCCACCCCGGCGCACATCGAGTTCGCGCGGAACTGGCGGGACACGCCGAAGGTGGTGTTCTCCGCGACGGTCGACAAGGTCGACGGGAACGCTCGTCTGGTCACCGGCGACGCGGTAGCGGAGATCACTCGGCTGAAGGCCGAGGACGGTGGGCCGATGAGGGTCGGTGGCGCAGCGCTCGCCGGGGCGGCGATGCGGGCCGGGCTGATCGACGAGTACGCGATCGTCACCCACCCGGTCCTGGTCGGCGGCGGCACGCCGTTCTTCACGGCCCTGGACAACTGGGTGATCCTGAACCTTGTGGAGACCCAGACGTTTCCCGACGGCGTGCTCCTGACCAGGTACCAGACCAGGCGCTGAAGACCGACCACGGAGCGGCGCGGCCTCGGGCCACCCAAGGATCGCGTGGCCGTTAGCGGATCGGTTTACGCGACTTCCCTTTCGGCGTTCGAGCCGAAGCCAAAACGCACGCACATGCCGCCGTGAGTGCGCGGATCGGCCGATCTCCGTTACGTCGGTACGTTGGCCAGTTCAGGCCAAACCGCGTAGGGGGGCGGCGATTTCGGGCGGGGCGAGGTGCCGGGCCGCGGTGCCTTGAGCGCGCGCTATACGCGGGTTTTGCCGGCGATGCCGGCGATGGTGGGGGCGGCTCAAGCGTCGCGAGCCGGCGGCGCAGATGGCCGCATAGCGGACCGTCGAGATCAGCAGCCAGGCGAACAGGACCGCTCAACAAGTAGCAGCCGCGCAGCGGCCCTGGCAAACGGCGGCTGTGAGCGCGTAGAAGCCCATTCCAGGGCGAAGCGAGCCGGTCAGGTGGTGCTCATGCCATGCGCGTTGAGGTAGGTCGAAGAGTCCGTCAATCTCCTGCAGGTCGTCGCTGAGCTGGCCCATAGCGAGGATTTCCGGTTCGCGCTAAACATCGAAAGCGTCCTTCGCCCACGCGATGTCGAGCCAGAGCCCGATGGTTCTGATGGTCGAGATCCAACTGACCCGCGCCATCTGGCCGGGAGGACACGGTGCCATGGTCAGCCGGACGGCGCGGCGGCGCTCCAGCATTGTGTGTAGCCGCTGCACCGGTTCAACGCGGCCACCTCAGTGTGCAGAGTGTTGATCGTCCGATGCGAAAGCCTGTTGTAGATGTTGTCGATCTCGTACGGGTCGCTCGTCCTGTCGTAGTACTCCCGTCCGCCACGGCGGTACTCGACATAGGTGTAGGTCGCCGACCGCACCGCTCGGTAGGTCGGTAGACGACCGGCGGTGCCCGGCTGGCGATCCGGATCCCCCGGCTTCGTCTTGATCGTGACGTGCTCGATCTCGGCCAGGGTGCGCCACGGGACGTTCTGTCCGTGCAAGAGCTCCACCAAGCTGTGGCCGTCGATCTGTGTGGGAATCGGCGCCCCGGCCAACTCGTCGAACGTTGGGGCCAAGTCGATGTTCTCGACCGGCCGAGCATCGACCATACCCGCGGCGATACCCGGTCCGGCGGCCACCAGCGGCACCTTCACATCGGTGTCGAAGGCGGTGAGCTTACCGCCGGTGAGGCCGAAGTCGCTGATATGGAATCCATTGTCCGAGCTGAACAGGAACACGGTATTGGCGAGCTGACCGGTGCTGCCCAGCGTCGTCTCCAGGTCACCGATCATTCGGTCCACCGACTGAACGCACTCCACGCGCTTGCGGAAGGCCCGATCGCCGGCCGCGATCTGCTTCGCGGTCAGCTGCGGCCGCGCGGCCAGCCAGCGGGGCGCGTTGGCCGGGTGCCTGTTGAACGCGGGCGTCCGCGGGACCCTGAGCGAGGCGAACCTGCCGACATCAGTCGGCGCCGGAACGTAGGGGCTGTGGGGAGTGAACGTTGCAATCTCGAGCGCGAACGGGGTGGCCGCGGCGGCCGAGGTCCGGATGAAATGTCGGCCCATCCGGTCCAGCACCGTCGTCAGATAGTCGCCGGGCGAAAAGCCGTGATGCACGATCTTGCCGTTGAGCGACAGGTTGTAGCCGTACTCGCGATATCCGTGGCCGTCTACCGCTCCCCATTGGCTCCAGCCGGGCGGGTTGGCCGGCTCCGCGAGCGGGGCGTATCCGTTGAGGTACTTGCCGAAGAAACCGGTACGGTAGCCGGCCCGCCGCAGGCTCACCGCGAACGTGTGGGCCTGGTCAGAATTGGCCTGGAAGGCCGCATACCCGCCGCTGGGCGCGGTGTTCGACAGGACCCCCGTGTTGTGCGGGAACTCCCCGGTGAAGATCGACGCCCGAGACGGGCAGCACAGCGAATCTGTGACGGTGTAGTTCGTGAACGTCATGCCGCGGTTCATCAACGACTTCAGGTGCGGCATGTACCGAACCAGGTTCGACGACAGGTCGTCGGTCAGCACCAGCACGATATTGGGCCGGCGCGGTGACGCAGCAGCGTGCGTCGAGGACGCGGTGGTGCCCGTGGCAGCCGCCCCGCCGTCCACGCTGATCAGCGCGAGCGCGGCCACGCCGCAGACGAGCAAAGCGACAAGCGACCTGCGCAGGGTCCGACCGGCGCGAGACACGCGGCGTGGTGTCTGCACCGCACCACTGCCGAGGGACGGGATCTGTGTGCGCATCGCACTCCGATCGCCCGGCGCCGGCCACTGCGACGCGTGTCGAGATCGTCCCGGCGACGCTAACACGCCGAAAGGCGCATGTGGGTCACGATCGACACGCCTAGGACGATGTACCCGAGTTCGATGCATCGCTCGCGCAGGGGTCGGCAGCGCAGATCCGCCGCCCACGAAAAGCGCTGCAATCGCGAGTCAAGTCTCACTGGCCGGTGGCGGTCTCAATGGTGACCAGCTCGCCGGCGGGGACCAAGTCGCTGGGCGCAGGCCACCCAGGACCGTCGCGGGTCAGGAAAGTACCGGCGAGATCGACGGCGCGACCAGATCCGACCCCCCGCCACCACTGCCCGGTAGCCGTCCCACTTGGCGTCACACCCGGCTGGCACCGACCACATCCGCCGCGCGTGCCGCTTCGCGTACATGCATCTGCCGCCGATGGTGCGCAACAAGCGGTCGCTACTCGTCCGTCTCAACCAACTTCCACCGCGTCGGACCCATCGTGGCCGTCAGTCGTGCGCGGAAATCGGCGTCTGCCTCCCCCGAAACAGTCACGCCGATGACGCCTCCGCCGACCACTTCTACCGCTCGGACCGGTGGAATCAAGCCGCTCCGCGTCCGGTAGCCGAAATCCTGGTGGATGCGATCGGTCGCTCGATCGCCCGTTGGGTCGGGTTAGCTGGACACTGTCTTCGTGTCAGAAGTCGTCGTTCCTCCTGATCCCGAATGGCGTGCACGGTTCGAAAGCGAGCGTGAGGCGCTGGAAGCCGTGCTTCGGCCGTGGCTGGTCGCTGGGATTCACCACATCGGCTCGACGTCGATCCCGAGGATGCCTGCCAAGCCGATCCTGGACATGATGGCGGGGGCGTTGTCGTTGGCATGTGCGCCTGAGGCCGGCATGCGGCTGGCCGAGTTGGGCTACCGATCAGCGCCGCATCGCATCGACGCCGCCTTGTTCGTCAAGGGAACCCGAGGCGCCGACACCCACCATCTGCACCTGACTATGCCCGAGAGCGATCTGTGGATTGAGCGTCTGACTTTCCGCGACGCCGTTCGCGCCGATCCCCGGTTGGCTCAGGAGTATGCGGAGCTCAAGCAGCGGCTGCTCGTCGCCAGCGGTGGTCGACCCTATGACGCGGCTGGCAAGCGGGACTTCGTCCGTCGAGTCCTGGCCGGGGCCGGAGTGACACTTCGCGACGGTTTGTATTCGCGCCAGTGATCCCTTCGGGCGGCGCTGTGGCTGGTGCAGATGCCGAACTTCAATCCCAAGGAGTGGATGTAGCTGGCGACCGATGGTGGCGACGTATCTCCCCAGGACAGGTTCTCTGTTCAGAGGCCGCAGCACGCAGCGCGCATACCGATTACGAGATCGTCTACGAAGCGTTCGCCTCCGGCCTCGACCGGTGAACGTGTCACCCATCAAAGGCCCGCCAGCGCAGACCGCGATCACCAACACCGGCCACGCCGTCGTCGCACGCCCTGCAGACGACGAGGCGGGCGCCCGCGGAGCGTTCACGATCGCAGTCAACGTGAATAGCTTCTACGTGGGCAGGGCAGCAATCGAAGATGAACAGAATCGTCCGAAACTCAGCCTCGTCACAAGGCCAGAAATGCCGACACGGGGCAACCGCAAAGTCGGTCAGCGCCGCCCCGTCGTGACAGGGGAGCATCGACACAATCCCGACCAACCGTCTACGGTGTCGAGATGAAGATCAAGAAACGGTCAGCGCGGCTGCTGCGGCGCGTCGCGCGGCGTCTGGACCCGCCCGCCAAGCGGCCACCTCGCCGGGAGCCCCCGCCTCCGCCTCCGCCTCCGCCTCCGCCGCCCCCGCCACCGGAGGTCAAGGTCGCCGCGCCGCCGGGCAAGTGGATCACTTCGTCGCCGGCCGGTTCACGCAAGGCCTCGCTGTTCTTCGACGACTATCCGCGCTTTTACGAGACGAGCCAGACCACCGCGACGCGCGGCAGACTGAACCTTCGGTACGAGGCCATCTTCGCCGAGAACCGCGAGCTGTTCGAAGGTGCGCGCGTACTCGACATTGCGAGTCACGACGGCCGCTGGTCGCTCGCTGCGCTCGCGAGCGGGGCCGAGTCCGTGATCGGTATCGAAGCCAGGCCGGAACTGGTCCAGAACGCGGTTGAGACGCTCGCCCACTACGGTTACCGACCCGATCGCGCACAATTTATCGCCGGTGACATCTTCAGCACCTTCGCCACCCAGGACTTCGAGGTGGATGTCGTGCTGTGCCTGGGTTTCCTCTACCACACGATGCGTTACAACGAGCTCATGCACGGGATCCGGAAGGCCAACCCGCGCCACGTCATCATCGACACCGCATCGCCGATCATGATGGGTGACGACGCCGCCGTCGCAGTGCAGCGTGATTTCCATGACCGGCAGCGCGCCGCAGCGCGCGACGACTACACCTATGGCGACTCCGTACTCGTGGGGCAGCCCAACCTCAAGGCGATCTCGGTCATCGCGAGGTCCTACGACTACAAGATCGAGGGCATCTCTGATTGGGACGGCGTGCTCCGTGACAACCCGGACCTGGTCGCGCTCGGCGAGGTCGGCGACTATGTCAACTACATCCGCACCACCGTTCGGCTCACCGAAAGGGTCGCCACTACGTCACAGATCACCGACGAAACGGCCGTCGCGGGCGTGGCCTAGGAACCGAAGGCGAGTCCGTGCAGTCGCCGAGAGTAGGCACGGCAGCTCAGCGCTCCTTCGGTCATGACCAGGCGCACTTCGCATAGCACACCGATCCGCGGCAGATGCGTACGGTGCCGCTGCGCGGCAGACATCCGGTCGGTGCCCCTGCGGCATTAGCGCGCGTTGCCTGCGAGCGGCGGCTGGCAAACCCTGCTTCGTGTCTGAAGCCACCGAGGTAGCCGCGTTGCTGGACGAGGTAGCGCCTAGGCTTGATCCGCTTGCTGTCGCGGTACGCGCGGAGGGCGACGCGACTCGGTTCTTCACCCCCGCGCCGGCGGGTGACTGGGTGGCGCTCTCGTTTACCGACTCAAGCGGTCACCGCGTTATCAGAATCGCCCTCGACCCTTAGGACCGTCATCGCAGGTAGCGGCCGCCCGAACGTAGGGCCGACCGGGACTGATCGGCCGAGTTGAGGTTGCGAGCCTAGTCGGCAGGTTGATGTGGTCCCCAATCTGCTTGGTGATCGAAAGTGGGCGACGTCGTGACGAGATCGACGTCGCTGCCGTCGGCGTTCGCGGTGGCGATGCCTTCGGTGACGGCCTTGCCGCAGCTCGGGACGCAGAGTAAGTAGCTGATCTGCGTGCCGGTGGGTGCCCAGGAGAAGTCGCCGGCGTTGTAGCGGCCGCCGTTGACCGCGAGCCGGATCTGGGTCAGGCCCGTCCCGTCCGGGTGTACGGTGAACAGCCGCCCGGAGTGTTCGAAGGCGATCGTGTCTCCGTCGGGCGACCAGCTGCCGTCGTCATCGACGAAACCCCACGGTGTGATCCGGTGCAGGCTGCGGCGGTCGGTGTTGACCACGAACGGCACGGACGATGTCCACGCCGAGGCCGTGCTCGCGCATGATGTGCGCGCTCGCGTCAACCAGCCCCTGGGTATTGCTCGGCTCGGGCGATCGCTTCAAGGTGCAGTTGATGAACAGTGCGCTGAGGTCGGTGTAGTCGGGGAGCGTGGCGGTCATCTTGTTTCCCTTCGCTCGTGAGTGTGCAGCCCACCCCGGTTCCTGGCGGTCAGGGACAACGCCGTTCATCGCCCATGCGGGCCGGCGCGGCGTGAGTGTGCATCGAACGGGACGGCGAGCCGGAACGTGCAGCCGCAGCCGTGATTGGCCACCGAGACGGCACCGTGATGAGCCTCGATCACGCCGCGGACGATAGCCAGGCCCAGGCCTGCGCCCGCGCTGCCGTCATCGTGGGGAGGACGGGCGGACTCGCCGCGAAACCCCACGTCGAACACGCGTGCCAGGTCGGATTCGGGGATTCCGCCGCACTCGTCGCTCACGCTGATCTCGGCGCAGTCCCGGGCGCGGCTCACCGCGATGGTCACCGTGCCACCGTCAGGCGTGTGCCGAATGGCGTTGGCAACGAGATTGGTGACGGCGCGGTCCAGTTGAGCCGCGTCACCGCGCACGAACGCAGTGCCGGCGGGGGTGCCTCGCAACGTCACCCCTCGAGCCCGCGCCAGCGGCGCTAGCGCAACGATCACGTCCGAGGCCAGATCGTCGAACGACACCGGCTCGTCGGCAGTACGGGTGTGGCCGGCCTGGATCCGGGACAGGTCGAACAGGTCGTCGACCATGTTGTTCACCCGATCCACCGATGCGCTGATCTGCTTGTAGTACGCGGACGGATCGTCGGCCAGCCCGTCCTCGAGCGCTTCGGCTATCGCACGCAGTCCGGCCAGCGGCGTCCGCAGGTCGTGGCTCACCCATGAGACGAGCTCGCGGCGGGCTGCTTCGAGTGCTCGCTCGCGATCGCGAGTCTCGCTGAGGCTACGCGCTGTGGCCGCCAGGTCGTGTCGCAGCTGATCGAGTTCGGCGGTCAGTGGACGGCCGTCGGTCGTTGGGACGCGTCCCGCCGCGAGGTCGGCGACTGCGGTATGCAGCAGTCGATTGTCGTGGGCCAGACGTCGCGCCGCGGCACCGGCTGCGACCGTAGCGATGACCCCGGCCACGACGGTAAGAACGACAACGGTGACCAGCTCGGAGGTCGGCAACAACATCGCGTGGATGGCGCTGAGCATGGCACCCAGGGACGCTGCGGTTCCCGTCAGCACGACGCAGGTCACCACGCCGAGGAGCGTGCGTCGCCGCACCGGCAGGAGCGCGAACCAGACCGCGATCGCCGCGACGGCGGACCACAGCATCGCCCACGCGACGTTCGCGACGGTGAGGTTCACGGGAGCTCCAGCCGGTACCCGATGCCCCAGACGGTCTTGATCAGTGCCGGGGTCGTCGGATCGTCTTCGACCTTCTCGCGCAGCCGCCGGATGTGCACGGTGACGGTCGACTGGTCACCGAAGGTCCATCCCCACACTTCGCGCATGAGTTGGTCGCGCGAGACGGCCACATCGGGGTGCTCCATCAAGTACGCGAGCAGTTCGAGCTCGCGCACGGTGAGAGTCAGCTCGTGGCCGTTGCGGGTGGCCCGGCGCGCGGTGCGGTCGACGGTGATCGCACCCGCCGTCAGCATGCGCTCCGGGCGCCGCACCGGTGCGCTGCGACGCAGCACCGAATCGACGCGGAGCACGAGCTCGCGTGGTGAGAACGGCTTGGTCACGTAGTCGTCGGCGCCGACCTCGAGGCCGGCGATCCGGTCTTCGGCCTCTCCTAGTGCCGTGAGCATGATGATCGGCAGGTCGGGGCGGGCGGCGCGCACCTGGCGGCAGATCTCGAGGCCGTCGAGCTCGGGAAGCATGATGTCGAGGACGACGAGGTCGGGCGGGTCGGACTCGATCGATTTCAGCGCCGTCCGTCCGTCGCTGACGTACGCGGCGGCATGTCCGGCGCGTTCGAGGTAGTCGCGCACAACGGTCGCAATCGTCTCGTCGTCATCGACAACGAGCACACGCGACATGACTGCATCGTATGTGCGGATGGGCCCGGCGAGCGGGCACGTCACTGCTTCGTAAGCTCGCGCTCGCCTGCCGCACCCTGCTCGGCCATTTGGTACTCACGGCCGGCGTGCTGTGTCGTCCTTCGTCGTGCTTCGTGTCAGGGCCGAGGCTGCCGGTCAGTCGCCGGTGGACATCAGCTCGCGGACACCGGCCGCGAAGTCGACTTCCGGATGCCAGCCGAACATCGTGCGCAGTCGGCTCGAGTCGGCGGTGATGTGCCGGACGTCGCCGAGCCGGAACTCCCCGGTCACGCATGGCGTCGGGCCGCCGGCGGCCAGAGCGAGTGCCTCGGCCATGGCGCCGATCGTTCGAGGGGTGCCGGACCCGACGTTGAGTGCGACCATGCCGCGCTCGTGCCGTTCGATGGCTGCGACTGTCGCCGCCGCGACGTCACGCACATGGATGAAGTCGCGGCGTTGTCGACCGTCCTCGAACACGCGCGGCGACTCGCCGCGCGCCAGCGCGGACCGGAAGATCGCCGCGACTCCGGCGTATGGGGTGTCTTTCGGCATGCCGGGCCCGTACACGTTGTGATACCGCAGGCAGGCGACGCTGCCGCCTACCGCGCGCGCCCAGGACGAGGCGAAATGCTCCTGGGCAAGCTTGCTCGCGGCGTAGGCGTTGCGCGGGTCGAGACGGCCGTCCTCGTCGATCATTGCGGAACCGAGGCGGCGGCCACATCGGGGGCAGCCGGGGTCGAACCTGCCGGCGCGCAGGTCATCCTCGGTGCGGGCACCGGGCGCCACGTCACCATGTGCTGTGCAGCGACCGAGCCCCTCGCCGTACACGACCATCGAACTGGCCAGCACGAGCCGTTGGACACCGTGCTGCGCCATCGCAGCCAGGACGGTGGCGGTGCCGCGGACGTTGACGTCGGCGTAGTCAGGAGTGTCTTGAACGTCGACGCCCAGGCCCACCTTGGCCGCGAGATGACATAACGCGTCGGCATCGCGAATGACCTGACCGACGGCGACGGGATCGCGTACGTCGCCGAGCGTGACGTCGACTCCCCAGCCGGCGGCGCGCGTGTCGAGCACGCGGACGTCGTGGCCGCGTTCGACCAGTCGTGTCACGACAGGTCGGCCGATGAAACCGGCGCCACCGGTCACGACAACACGCATCGCTGGTCCTTTCGCAGAGTTCCCTCCACCCTCACACGCGAACCGCGCTCATCTCCTTACGATCCGATGATCGATTTGGCCATTCGCTCTGCGCAGCCGCTGTCCGTGGTTACGTCGCTGACATGAGCACCGACCCCCTCATCGAAATCGTGCTGCCGTGTCTGGACGAAGCTGCCGCGTTGCCGTGGGTCCTGAATCGGATTCCGTTGTCCGCTCGCGCCATCGTGGTCGACAACGGGTCGAGCGACGGATCGGCCGACCTCGCCCGGGCCGGCGGCGCAATCGTCGTCGAGTGCACGCAACGCGGCTACGGAGCGGCCTGCCACACCGGCTTGAACGCGGCCACCGCCGACGTAGTGGCGTTCTGCGATTGCGACGGGTCGCTCGATCCCGCCGACGCAGTGCGCCTGACCGACTCCCTCGTGGCCGGCGCGGACCTCGTCGTCGGCCGCCGTCGGCCGACCTCGCGCGCAGCGTGGCCGCTGGCCGCACGGCTGGCCAACCACGCGCTCGCCCGGCGGGTGCGAGCGCGCACCGGAGTCCAACTCACCGACCTCGGCCCGATCCGCGTCGCCCGCCGAGAACCGCTGCAGGCGTTGGACATCCGCGACCGCCGCAGCGGATACCCACTCGAGACAGTCGTTCGTGCGGCGCACGCCGGTTGGCGCATCGACCAGGTCGACGTCGACTATCACCCCCGCTCGGGCCGTTCGAAGGTCACCGGGACGCCCCGCGGCTACCTGCAGGCCGTCCGCGACATGAGCGCGGTGCGGTTCTGATGATCGAGACCTACATCGTCATCGCGAAGGAACCGGTGCCGGGACGCGTGAAAACGCGCCTGACACCGGACGTGACGGCAGCGGACGCCGCTGAGCTCGCTGCCGCGGCGCTGCAAGACACCCTCGATGCCGTTGATGCGACACCGGCGCGCGACCGGGTGCTTGCATTCGACGGCTACGCCTATGACTGGCTGCGTCCAAGATGGCGGCACTGCGATCAGGCGGGCGGCGGGTTGGACATGCGCCTCTCGGCCGCCTTCAGCAATGCCGCCCTGCAACCCGCGGTGCTCGTCGGGATGGACACCCCGCAGGTGACCCCGGCGCTGCTCGGGCAGTTCGACCCTGCCACGTTCGACGCGTGCCTCGGCCCGACAGTCGACGGCGGGTATTGGTGCATCGGCCTGCGCGACCCATCGCTGGCGCCCACCGTGATCAACGGCGTGCCCATGTCAACGTCGTGGACTTTCGCCGCGCAGCTCGACCGGCTCAGAAGACACGGGCTCCGGGTGCAGGTGCTCGACGAGCTCATCGACGTCGACACCGCCGCTGACGCCCAGATCGTCGCACAGCTCGCCCCGGCGACGGCGTTCGCCGCGACCTGGCTACGCCTGGCCGAGGAGGCAGCCTGATGCAGGTCGGTGCCCTCCCCGCCTACGAGCATTCGCTCTCACGCGGCACGGCGCTGCACCTGCGCCACCCCGACGGTTGCACCGTCACGCTCGACATCGCACGTTGGCTTGCGCCGGCCGATGCCATCGACCTCGACGCGCTCGACCGTTCAGTGGGTCTGGCCCTCGACGTCGGTTGCGGCCCGGGACGCATTGTCGCGGGACTTGCCGACCGGGAGTGCCTCGCCCTCGGCATCGACATCGCGCCGACCGCTGTCGCCATGACCCGCGAGCGCGGTCTCAACGCGCTGCGCTGCGACGTCTTCGCGCATGTGCCGGGCGAGGGCCGGTGGTCCACAATCGTATTGCTCGACGGCAACATCGGGATCGGCGGCGACCCGTCACTCCTGCTGCGCCGCGTGCACGAACTGCTCGCCCCCGGCGGGCGGGTGATCATCGAAACGCACCCTCAGTGCTCCGTCGACGACCGCCAGCGCGTGCGCTTCGTCGTGTCCGATCAGGTCGTCGGCCCGGATTTTCCGTGGGCCTATGTCGGCAGCGATGCCGCCGTCGACTACGGCCGCACCACCGGCTTTCAGACCATCGAACGCTGGACGAACGGCGACCGAGCATTCGTGCTGCTCGAGCGGCAGCCATGACCGGAATGTCCTGGCGCGACCGCCGGCGCGGTGGTTGGCGGCCTGTCAACCACCGACGAGAGCGCTGCGCGGTGACGGAGCGAACGCAATGACACGCCCGGACAACTGGCCGCGTTTCCGCAGCCCGTTGCGTTCGACCGCGGTCACCGCGCGGCTGGGACGATGGGTCGGCATTTGCTTCGGAATCTGTTTCGTAACAGGGATGCTGAGCCACTACCAGTACCACCCGTGGTCCTGGCTGCCCGAGCCTGCCACGCCGGTGTGGGGATATCGACTGACGCAGGGCATTCACGTTGCCACCGGCACGGCGACGGTTCCGTTGCTGTTGGTCAAATTGTGGTCGGTCTATCCGAACCTGTTCCGCTGGCCGGTGGTCCGCTCCGTCAAGCACGCCGCCGAGCGGCTGTCGGTCTTCGTTCTCGTAGGTTCGGCTCTCGTACAGCTGGTCACCGGCTTCCTCAACACCCTGCACTGGTACCTGTGGCCGTGGGACTTCGCGTCGGTCCACCGCTTCCTGGCCTACGTGGTGATCGGGTCCATCCTGCTGCACATTTCGATCAAGCTGCCCGACATCCGCTATGGGCTCAGCGCCAAGGTGGCCGATGCGGACGTGCTCACCGAAATCCCCTGGCAGGACAACCCCGCCTCACACACCAACGCCGGCGACACAGCGCCGCCACGCACCGACGCACTGACCCGACGTGGCCTGCTGATCGCGGTCGGCACCGGCATCGGCACCGTCCTCGTCACCACCGTCGGAGAGACGATCACACCGCTGTCGCCGCTCGGACTGCTCGCCAACCGGCAGGCCTCGTCCGGGCCGGCCGGCGTGCCCGTCAACCGCACCGCGCTTGAGGCCGGAGTCATGCACGCGGCCCGCTCGCCGCGGTGGCGACTGCACGTCCACGGACCGAGCCCGTTCCTGCTATCCGAACCCGAACTACTCGACCGCGCCCGCACCGACGCCCACCTGCCGATCGCCTGTGTCGAAGGATGGAGCGTCGGCGCCTCGTGGCGCGGCGTGCCGCTGCTCGACATCGTGCGCGAAGCCGGCGGCAATTCCGACTCCCGCGTCCACGCCGTCTCCCTCGAGACCGGCAGCCCCTACAACAACAGCTTCATCGAAGGCCCCCAACTGGCCGCGGCGCTGCTGGCCACCCACCTCAACGGCGAAAGACTCGACCTCGACCACGGCTTTCCGGTTCGCCTGATCGCGCCCGATCGCGCCGGCGTGCTGAACACCAAATGGCTACACAGAATCGAGATCCGGTGACTATGCGCACGTGGCGGATCGTGCTCGGCGCCGCTGGGATTCTTCTCGCACTGTTCGGCGGGTTCCGCCTGCTCACCCAAGTTCCGCTCGCCGACGTCGCGATCCTGGCAGCTTGGATGATCGGCGTCGTAGTAATACACGACGGAGTTCTGTCCCCGCTCGTGATCGCGGTGGGGACGCTGGTCGCGCGGGTGCCGCCTCGCGCCCGCCGCTACGTGCAATTCGCGTTGGTGACAGGCGGCCTCATCGCCGTGATCGGCGTAGTACTCGCCGCCCGCAGGGGTAGCCAGCCACCGGTCAAGGCGCTCCTGCTTCGTAACTACGGGATGAACCTGGTCATCCTGCTCGGCCTGGTCGCCGCCATCTCGCTCGGCACGTACGCCGTGCGTGTCGCCCGCGACGTCAACGCCCGGGGCCGCGGTGATCGCGGTCGCGGTGACGGCGGTACCGGGGCGGGCGGTGACTGACCGGGCCACCGGACCGACTGCCGGGGCCATCGCTACGCGATCCCCGGTCCGGATCGAGCCGGTGCGGTGGGCGAACCGCGGGCTCGCGGTCGGGGTTGTCATTGTCGGGCTGGGTCTGGTCGTTCCGGCGGTATTCCAGTGGCACGTCTATGCCTCTGCGTTCGCCCCGCTCAGCGCCCTCTGGCGACCTCGCGTCGGTGTCGGAACCGCTCCGGCCATCGCGATCGGCGTCGCCGTCGCCCTGCGCGGGATCGCAGCAGCCGATCGGCTGCTGCGGTGGCCGCTGCTGCTAGCCGGGGCTTACGTCGTGTCGCTGGCATGGATGTTCAGCCTGGCTTTGGTCGATGGCGTGTCCGGGATCAGCGCCGTCTTCGAGAACCCGAACGAATCGCTGATCACCGCGCACCGCGTGGGGGGCATCTCGACCCTGCTGCACACCTTCATCGCGCGGATCCCCGCCAATGCTCCCGGCAGTTGGACCACGCACGTCGCCGGGCATCCGCCCGGATCGTTGCTGGTGTTCGTGGCGCTCGTACGGCTGGGCCTGGGCAGCGGCCTGGCGGCCGGGCTGGTCGTGACGATCCTCGGCGCGACGACCCCCGTCGCCGTGCTGCTGACCCTCGACCGGTTGGGCGCACGCCCCGCGGCACGGCGCGTCGCCCCGTTCCTGGCGGTCGGACCGTTCGCCATTTGGTCCGCTGTGTCGGCCGACGCACTGTTCGCCGCGGTGCTCGGGTGGAGCATGTACGCCCTAAGCCGGGCAGCGGCACGCACCGACCGAGCGACCCGTTCGGTGCTCCGAACGCAGGGCTGGGGTTTGGTCGCCGGCCTGCTGTTCGGCTGCGCCCTCATGCTGTCCTACGGCCTGGCGATCGCGGCAATGCTGCTCATAGCCGTCCTGGTCGCCGCCCGGACATGGCGGCCGGCACCGGCAACGATCGTCGGTGCCGCTGTCGTGCTTGCCGTCTTCGCCGCAGCCGGCTTCCGCTGGTGGGCCGCGTTGCCGGTTCTGCACACGCGCTACGACGCGGGTATTGCGCACCTCCGACCAGCGGCCTACTGGATCTGGGCAGACTTCGCAGCCCTGCTGCTCAGCGCAGGTCTCGCTGCCGCGCCCGCCGCCGCGCTCGTGGTGCGTCGCTGGCGACTCGCGGGGCGTTCGATCCGGTCGCCGGCCCGGCCCGTGATCGTGCTCGGCCTCGCTGCGCTGGCCTGTGTCGCAGTCGCGGATCTCACGCTGATGAGCAAAGCCGAGGTCGAACGCATCTGGCTGCCCTTCATGCCCTGGCTCCTGCTCGGCGTCGCGTTGCTCCCACCGCTCTGGCGCACCCGCGCACTAGCCGGACAAGTCGTCCTCGCCCTCGTGTTGCAGACCCTGCTCTTCACCGTGTGGTGAAACCGGTGCCGGCGGCACGTCGCAACCGGTTCGCTGTCCCCGATTACGCGGCATTTGCGGCGGCCACGGGCGGGCCAAGCTATGTGCGAGCTGCAATGCTGGTCGGTCACCATGGTTGAGGCGCCGGCGGCGGGTCTCCGCGAATCGATGTTCAGGTCGTCGTGGCGTAGCTGTCGAGCGCGTCGACGGTTGCGGTGCCGAAGCTGTCACCGCCGTGGCCGGCGTCGCCGAGGACGACGAGTTGGCTTGCCGGCCAGGCTTGGCGGAGGTGCCAGGCTGTGTCGAGCGGACCGGACACGTCGTAGCGGCCGTGGATCAGCGTCGCGGGGATGTGCGCCACCTGATCGATGTTGGCCAGGATCTGGCCGTCTGTGAGGAAGCAGCCGTTGCCCCAGTAGTGGGTGACGAGCCTGGCGAAGACGAGCCGCTCGTCCGCGGGCAACCTTTGTAGCCATGGCTCCCAGTCCGGCATGAGGGACACGTGTGTGTCCTCCCAGACGCACCAGGCCGACGCCGCGCGCTCGCGCACCGCGGGATCGGGATCGGCGAGAAGTGCGGCGTAGGCGGCGGGGATGTTGCCCGAGACGGCGACTGACGGCACGAGTGAGATGAACCGGTCCCATTCGCGGGGGAATATGCGGCCCATGTCGCGGACGATCCAGTCGATCTCACGTCGTGACCCGGCGGTGACCGCGGACAGCACCATCGCCCGCACCCGTGCGGGGTGGGTCTGCGCATACGCCAGCGCAAGGGTGACGCCCCACGACACGCCGTAGACCACGAAGCGGTCCACATCGAGGTAGTCACGTAGCCGTTCGATATCCGCGATGAGATGGGCAGTGGTGTTGCTGCGCAGGTCAGCGTCCGGATCGCTGGCTGACGGTGTGCTTCGACCGCAGCCGCGCTGATCGAACAGAACGGCTCGGTAGCGGGTGGGATCGAAGTGCCGGCGCGCGCCCGGCCCGGTTGCGGAGCCCGGGCCGCCGTGCAGATACATCGCAGGGACGCCGTCTGGTGTACCGACCGTTTCCCAGTACAGGACGTGCCCGTCGGACACCGGCAGCATCCCGGTCTGGTACGGCTCGATGGGCGGGTAGAGACCCACGCGACAAGTCTCGCGCGAACGTCAAGGCTCCGACAGCGGCAAAGCCCGTAGAGCCGCAGGGCGGCATATCCGGTTGGACCGCTGCGCGCATGTCCGGTCGTTGGTGACCAGGGGCTTCCTATTTGACTCAAGTTGGGGAGTCGAGCCGCCGGTCCGCTACGTTCCCTCGGCGTCGATCTGGTCTGAGGTGATACCGGGATCGTGTCGCCAACGGCGAGACAAGGTGGTCGCTCGGCTGCGCGACCACAGCGGGCACGAAGCCGCGAGGACGTGCACGGCTACTACGGCAACATCCCAGACAGCCGACTCAAGCTGAGGCCGCCCGTTCGAACGGGGCCTGTGCCACCCGGCCTTACTCAGCATTCGCTGTTGCACACGCCGCCAGCCTCGCCATCGCCGCCAACGCGCTGGATAGCGCACGACATTCGGCGCTCGACGGTCCTTCTGCAGCCAATTTCAGGAGGTGGTGACTTCGTGGACGTAACAAATGGTGCGCGCCTGGATACCTACGTGATCGAGGCGGACGCGGAAGGATGACCGGCCAGAGTTCGAGGTGCACTCGCGGCAGGATGCATCAGGCCGGGCCGGCAGTGACCAACTTGGCCAGGTCACTGCGCCAGCGCAACAGCAGGCATCGACTGACCGCCTGTGCAGCACGGTCGTGCGCCCTAGCTCGGACATCAGCACGAGCGGCCGCTTGAGCGTCGGGTTCTCCGGCTGCAGTGATGCCGAACCTCCGGTCGATGCACGGTTCGTTCGGCCGGGTGCACAACGAGCGCGGACCGGGGCCGAACGGCCCGGGCATTCCCCGGGCGCGGGCCGAGCCGTCCGAACGGGATGGTGGTCGTAGCGGCGCGGGTCCTGCCGCCCACGCGGACTTCCATTTCGATAACAGCTCTATCCCCGGCCGTCCTCGCCGCAGCGGCCACATTCCCTTCAGACCAGGAGCAAAGCGATGAACGACAACTGCCATCAGGATGGCATCTACCCCTTCCCGGCCGGTACGCAGTCGCGTGAGATCGAGACCAACGGCGCGAAGATCCACGTACGCCTCGGCGGGAATGGTCCCGCGGTCGTCCTGCTGCACGGCTTCGGCACAACCGGCGACATGTGGGGTCATCTGGCGAGCGCACTCATCGAAGACCACCAAGTTATCGTGCCCGACCTGCGTGGGTTAGGCCGCTCGTCAAAGCCGGATGGCGGCTACGACAAGAAGAATCAGGCGGCGGACGTGTGGGGCGTCCTGGACGCTCTGGATGTGCATACCGCCGAATTGGTGACGCACGACATCGGCATCATGGTCGGCTTCGCCGTAGCCGCCACCCATCCCGAGCGCGTGAGCCGATGGGTGGCAATCGATGCGCCGCTACCCGGCATCGGAGCCTGGGATCAGATCAGACAGGACCCGACCATGTGGCACTTCGGCTTCGGCGGTCACGACATGGAGCGCCTGGTCGCCGGCCGCGAGCGCACCTACCTCGATCGCTTCTGGAACGAACTATCCGTCGATCCGAAGCGGTTTGATGAGGCGAAACGCGAGCACTATGCGGCTCTCTACGCGCAACCCGGCGCAATGCGAGCAAGCTTTGCCCAGTTCCTGGCATTCAGCCAAGATGCGGCCGACAACAGGACGTTCCTAGCGCAGGGCAACAAGCTTCAGATGCCCGTCTTGGCCTTTGGCGGCGACGCCACGTTCGGCCCCGGGATCGGCGAGGTCATACGGTGCGTCGCCGATAACGTCGAAGATGCGATCATCCCCGATTGCGGGCACTGGATCACCGAAGAGCAACCGCAGGCAACCACAGATCTGGTCGTCGACTTCCTTCGCCGGGCGCGTTGAAAGGCGGTCTGTGGCTTTGAGGCCGCCGCCTGAGCAGGTTGGAGCTGTGGCGGCGTCGCCCTTTACGTGGGGACTTTGTTGATTCTCACCGCGGTCGCCCCTCCGCGGGAACCGGCACTGTCGACCTCACCATGACCCGGGACGGTGGTCCATGAGGTACGTGACGGAAGGGCGAGGACGCTACAACGGTCAGAGTGGCCGGAGGTCGCATTTCGTCAGGCGGCGCCTCCCATGCCGTCGAGCGCCTGTCGTAGAGCGCGGAATGCGTGGTGGGTGCGGTACTTGACGGTGTCGGGTGGCACGCCGAGCGTGTCGGCGGCATCGTCGATTGATGCGCCGCGGTAGTAGCACTCGAATAGCACCTGCCGGTGTTCGATCGAGAGCGTCTGTATTGCGGCATGCACGAGCTGAACGGCTCGAGCAGACGGAAGGCCGCTGCTAACTTCACAATGGTGGTCGACTCGCCACCACTGGGCACCACCAGCGGGTCGACCGGACTTGGGCCCTACAACGAGCGGCCACGGACCCCTCATCTTTCGACCGCAGCGCGAACTTCGGGAGCGAGCGCATTCAGCGCTGCTTGCATCTCGCCGTCGACGGTCGGTTCGTGGGTAATGTTTGCGGCGTCGTGCGGGTTGCCGCCAGGCGGTACGCGAGCCGGTGAACGGTCGCTGTGTGGGCGCAAACGACCCGGTCCCGATAGCCCCCGGGAGCTGGCATCGGGCCGAGGACAGCCGATGGCTGTATCCGGCGCGATTCCCTCGGCGCGATGGTGTCTTGTGCCGCTCTCATGACGCTACGGTCGCGCCCAGGCCGTTCGATCGCACCCGTGGTTAGCCCTGGTCCGGCGGTCACGGCGCAGCGGGGCAATCGACGTTGTGATCGAATCCTCTGCAGCGGCTGCGCAGGTGGTCACGCACGTGACCATGCATCGGAGCATCCCGAGACCTTGACACGGCGGCTCTTTACGCTCTGGCCGGTTGCTCACGAACTCTCCGTCCGCCGAGGGCCGGGCGTGCGCCCTCGCCGAGCGTGGCGACAGTCAACCCAGCAGCGTCGGCCGCGAGTTGGCGCGGTCGAACATCAACGGTCTTGTTGTGTCTTGGACATGTGCCGCAACGCGATGCCGTGCGAATCGCGGAACATCTGCAACTGCGCATGACCCGCCAGACCATCCGCGCGAAAGTCGTCGCCCCCCAGCTTGCGCTCGCGCAAGCGCCACACGAAACCTATCGACCGACACCGGCGGCCACGCGACTCGGTCGGTGGCTAGGACTTAGCTCATCGCCGCTTCGACAATCGCAATGTCCTGCTCCGTGGTTCCGCCGCTGACACCTACGCCGGCGATCAGTTGGCCTTCGCTGGTGACTGGCACGCCGCCGCCCATCGCGGAGTATCTACCGCCGGAGACGGCTAGGAGAGGATAGAGCTCCGCGCCTGGTTGCACGAGAGGAACCAGGTCGGCGGTGCGGATGCCGACGAGCGCGGACGTGTAAGCCTTTCGCTCGGCAAGCTCGAGTGAGAAGGCAGGCGCTCCGGTCATGCGATGAGTGAGAACGACATTGCCGTGGACGTCGATGACGGTTACCGCGACAGGAACGTTTTGTTTGAGCGACTCGGCCTCGACGTGGTCGGCGATCTTCTTCGCGGTAGTCAGCAGGTCCATGGTGATGTGCTTCCTTCCAGAGGGTGACAATAGGTCGTTCGGGTTTCAGCGGTCGCTCTTGAGGCTTAGCTGTCCCACGGAGAATCCGAGCCGGTCCTCCGTGTCTCCAGGGTTCTGGAGTCCTCGCTCGAGGAGGGTTTTGACTCGTGCCTGGGTCGCTGGTCGCCTGACCGACGCCATGCAGGCGTCCCAGCCTGCTCTGATCTCCACGTCGGGCGGCAGGCTGGCTTCGTTGACGAGGTGCTTGGTGTTGGCGATCGCCCACTTGTCGAACGAGGCGATCCGGGTTGCCAGTGCTTCCACGAAACTGTCCAGCTCGGCATCCGGTAGCGCACGGTTCACATAGCCAAGACGCTCGGCCTCGGCGCCTCGGATGTCGTCCGCGCCCAGCAGCACTTCGAGGGCGCGTGCTCGTCCCATGACCCGCGGCAATCGCGCCATAGGTCCTCCACCAGGGACCACACCCACGCCCACTTCGAAGTGCGACAAGAGTGCTTTCTCTCGGCTCGCGAAGCTCATGTCGCAGGCCAGCGCGAGCTCACTGCCGTTTCCGGTCGCCCGTCCCCGGATCAGCCCGATCGAAACGAACGGCGCGCGCGTCAGTCGCGCCAGGACATCGGGCCATGCCTCGAGACCGGTCGGACCCTGCGGGATGCCCGTCAAGTCGTCGAAATTGGCGAGGAAGTCGGAGTGGTTCAGAAAGAAGCCGTCCACGGCACTTTCGAAGACCACCACCTTCACTCGGTCGTCATTCTCGAGCGCCGTCACGATCTCTCGCATCTGCAGAACGAAGTCCGGACCCATGAGGTTCAGCGGCGGGTTGTCGAGGACGACCCGGCAATATGAAGGTGTCCGTCGATTGAGCCTGACCTGCGCGGCCGGTGTTGCTGAGGACATGACGCTCCTGCTCCTGGTGTTGGCGGTGGACGACGTGACTTGAACATTGCCCGAGGCGCACGCGCTTCGAACCCGTGCGACACCCGGGTCGGGTCTCCCCGGCGCGCTGCCCTGCCTTATTTCGATAACGGAAAGAACGACGACGCCACGGAGGTTCCGGGTTCGCTATCCAGTGGCGACGATGTGCCAGATCGACCCGAACGTCTTGAGCTGATCGCCAGCGGCCACCGTCGTGTCCTTGGATGCCAGGTCGGGCGTGAAGTAGTAGAGCGGTTGGCCGTTCAGGGTGAGCTGGACTACACCATGGTTGCTGAACGTGCCGAGTTCGCCGCCGATCCCAGCTTGCTTGTTGATGCCGTTGCTCGAGCTCACCGACACTGGCGGCCAGAACCCCCAGCAGTTGGTTTTCGTGCGTGCCGTTTTCTCGCAAATGATGTGCTGGGTGGTTTCACCCTGGAATGTGTAGACCGGGTATCCGGATGGACCCACAGCGACGGACTCAGTCGTGTCCACGGGCTTCACCCTGAACGCCTTCGTAGTCGTGTTCGTGACATGGACAGCTGTCCGAATGCTCACCGTCGTCTGCACCGTGGCTGAATTTCCGGACCGGCTTCTGGCGGGCTGGGTCTGCGTCGTCGAGGTGTCAGCGTTTGTGCCCCCGCCGCTTCCGCAGGCCGCGACCGCCAATGAAATCAACACCACGAGAAGGATGCCGTACGTTACGTTGCGAGATCTGATCGGATACATCGATTGCTCCTGTCATTGCTAGGTGTGGTGATCCGCAGGACACACAGAACGCGGGACCGGTTCGAGTCACGTGCACGACTCGCCTCGAAGCTCGCTTCGTGATGCCGTTACCCGGTGCTTGCCATGAAGGTTGCGCTGCGTGCGCACCGGTCGCGCCCGAGTAATGCCCTGGTCAGATGACGCATGCTTCCCCGGGTAGCACCCATCGGGCGGGCTAGCGAGATCAGCGAGGTCGTCCCCGGCACCGACTACCTCGAACCTGCCACGTTCGTCGTTGGCGAGACGCGGCACTTCGACGGTGGTCAGGGTGTGGGGACTGAGGGCAGGCTGTCCGACTAGACGAGTGTTGGGTTGATGGCGGCGTCAAAGATCGTGCGCTCGGGCTGCGCAATCAGGGAATCCGGGAGCATTGCCATGACCCTGTGCACCTGCGGAAGTGACTCCTGTCGTTCGAGAGCCGAGCCGTCCTCATAGATCGCGGTCGCGATGAAGGAATCCGGGTCGCCAAGGGCGCGGGCGATGTCGAACTCGACAACGCCCTCCGTGGCTCGCGCCGGAATGATGATCTCGGCGAGCGCGGCCATTAGTTCGTCGCTCTTGTTCGGCTTGGAATGGATCTTGAAACGAAGAATGATCATTGCTCCTCCAATGGCTGATACAGCGTAGGAGCACACGATGCTCTTTCTGGTCGGGCCACACGCCCGGGGAACTCCCTGGTGCTTCCACGGGCCTCGCACGCAACATCGGTGCTTCGCTCGGCAGCGCGCAGACACGGGCATCTGACCGGGGCAAACCCCGGGCGCGATCCGGGAACGCCGAGCGCAGCCTGAAACGCGGAGTCACCCAGTCCCTCACAAGCGAAAGTAGGTCCACATGTCCAAACCAACCATCGTTCTCGTCCACGGCGCCTTCGCAGATGCGTCGAGTTGGCGCGCCGTGTACGACAATTTCGTCGACGACGAATACACGGTGTTCGCCGCGGCGGTTCCGCTTCGCGGAGTAGCTGTCGACGCGTCCTACCTCGGAGCAGTCATCGATCAGATCGACGGACCCGTCGTGCTCGTCGGCCACTCGTACGCTGGTTGTGTCATCACGGTCGCCGGCGCGTCCGACAAGGTCACCGGGCTCGTGTATGTCGCTGGCTTCGTGCCGGACGAAGGCGAGACGATCGCTGATCTGCAAGGGCGATTTCCATCGCTCGCGATGGGCAACTTCCTCCAGCCGCGGCCGTTGCCGGACGGTAGCGTCGAGGTGTCGGTCGACCCGTCACGCTTTCACGACATCTTTTGCGCTGACGTCCCCGACGCCGAGGCGGCGTTCATGGCGCACGCACAGCGTGCGCTCGTAGCCAGTGCGTTCGAAGAACCGGCTACTGCCGCCGCATGGCGTGTTAAGCCGTCATGGGCGGTGTTCGGAACAGCAGACCAACCGATCGCGCCTGAGTTGCATCGCTTCTCCTTCGCCCGAGCCGGCTCGAAGGTGAGCGAGGTCGACGGAGCCTCGCACTTGGTGATGCTGTCGCATCCGGACGCCGTCGTCGATGTCATTCGCGAGGCCGTGACAGCGAGCGCGGCAACCGTCGGCACGTGACGACGCCGATCTCGCGCGGCTTCCATGGCCGTCGTAGCGACGGTGACCAGGCGGCGCGCGTGCCGCCGGGCAACTACCTCACACGCGACTTCCCCGTGCTCTCGGCCGGACCGACTCCGCACAACCCGCTCGAGTCGTGGACATTCGACATCCGGGGCGAGGTCGCCGAGCCGAGGACGTGGACGTGGGAGCAGTTCATCGCCCTGCCGAGCGAGCGTGTCACCGTCGACATCCACTGTGTGACGAAGTGGTCGAAGCTCGATACATCGTGGATCGGCGTCTCGCTCGACACCCTGCTGGACGGTGTCTCTTCGAGCGCCGGCTACATCCTCGCGTTCAGCGACGGTGGCTACAGCACGAACATCCCTCTCGACGACGTCCGCGACGGCAAGGCCTGGATCGTCTATGAGTACGAGGACAAGCCGCTCGCTCCCGAACACGGCGGTCCGGCTCGGCTGCTCGTGCCACATCTCTACTTCTGGAAGAGCGCGAAATGGGTGCGCGGGATCGAGCTTCGCCAGGAGGACGCACCGGGGTTTTGGGAGGGCTACGGGTATCACAACTATGGAGATCCATGGAAAGAACAGCGATACACAGACGACTGACCTGGCAGTACGCGAGCGTGGTCGACGTCGTCGCCGAGACAGCACGCACGAAGACCATCGTGCTTCATCCCGGCGACTGGGACGGCCACCTTGCAGGACAGCACGTGGACGTGCGGCTCACCGCCGAGGACGGCTACCAAGCGCAGCGGAGCTATTCGATCGCGTCTGCGCCGGAGGACGAACATCTCGTCCTGACCGTGGAGAAACTCAACGACGGCGAGGTGTCTCCTTACCTGACGGATGAGCTGCGCGCTGGTGACCAGCTCGAGCTGCGCGGCCCGATCGGCGGGTACTTCGTTTGGAAGGAGTCGCTTGGCGGCCCGCTCCTTCTGGTCGGCGGCGGCTCCGGCGTCGTCCCGCTGCGGGCGATGCTCCGCCACCGCCGCGCGAGTGGAAGCGGCGTTCCCGCGCGGCTCCTCTACTCCGCGCGCACGCGGGACGACCTCATCTATCGGCAGGAACTGGGCGGCTTCGACGCGGCGATCACGTTGACGCGCGAGCAGCCCGAGGGGTGGACGGGCCATTCCGGGCGGGTCGGGCGCAAATTGCTGGCCGACGTCGCCTGGCCGCCGGCCGAGCGCCCGCTCGTCTACGTCTGCGGGCCGACAGGATTCGTCGAGGCCGTGGCCGACGCGCTCTTGGCGCTCGGGCACGACCCAGCTCGCATCCGAACGGAAAGGTTCGGTCCGACATGAGCATCGCCGTCTGCTCCCACCGCGACACGATCGAGGTTCCGCACCCGATCATCAGGTCGGCCGAGCCGGGCGAGGACTGGAGCTGGTGCTTCATCGACGACGTCGCGTTCGTCCCGAACGATCGCCCACGACGGCAACGCGATCGACGGTGACGAGGCCTTCGGCACGTCGTCGGTCGTCGCCGGGCGATCGACTACGTGCGCGGCACAGGGCGCGTCGCGCGCTGCCGCGGGTGCAGCGAGCTGCTCTTGGTGCTCGTGACAATCCGCGTCGTCACGTGTGCAGACCTGCGTAGGATCGCCGGATTCGAGATGGAGATCCGATCGAGGAACCGCAAATGATCTGGGAGATCAGGGCCAGCCTGGGCCGGCACGGTCGCGCGAGCGTCGACGGCAGTGGATGGCTGTGGGAGATCAGCCGCGGCGGCCAGGTTGCGTGCGTGACGATCGAGATAAGCGGCGCGGTTTGGTCAACCGATCCGCTGGCTCTGCCCGAAGACACTCGCCGGGCCCTCGAAACGGACGGAAGGACGGAGCTTTTGAAAGTGCTCGGCCACGACGACCCACCTCGCGTCATTCGATGCGGCTCGACCGGCTGTACGTATCCCTCGGCCGCGAAGTAGCTGTTGATCGACGGGGGGGTGCGCCCGGTTCGAGGGCCCGGCGCGGCTACGCCGGCACGCAAGGCGAGCGATCGGCTCCTCCTGCGGCGTGCGCTGGATTGCACTGTCTGCCCGGCGCTTGCGAACCCTCGATGGACGTCACGCGACGTCGAGCCGCTCCTGGACATCCACGGCCTCATTCCTGTGGAAGTGGAGCAAGAAGACGAACTCGGCCGTCAACACTGTGACGGCACGCTCACGCTCGACTTCGATGATGTGAAGGTTCCAGTCGTGGAGCACAAGAATGTCTCCGACCGCGAGGTCTTCTGCGTGGATCCTCATGGTGTGACTCCTGGGCCGAGACGCGACACCGGGACCCGCCGGCTGCCGCCGAGGTGCGAAGCTTGAATCGCACGGGTGAGATCGACCGGAAGCCGGGCCTCGCGATACAGGTCCCGAACCCGGTGGGAACGCATCACCCCGAGGTCGTCGACCTCCACGTTCGCAGGTAACAACGCGTGCCCCACGATGGATTTCGGTTCGCCGGGTCGGGTCATGGGCTGACGATCGCGCTCTTTCGCTCGTGTCGCATCGGGGCAAACGCCGGGCGCGTCCCCCGGGGGTGAGACTGGGCTACCGGCAGTGGACCTGCCGACGCAAGGTGATCTGTAGTGCCTCGATTGCTGCGGCGAGCGCACGTGCGTATCGAAGACACTGTCGAAAGCACCGCCTGCATGCGCTTGGCGAGCCCGGCTGTTGTCCATGCGCCGGCACCTCTTGGTCACCAATGCGGTCATCGAGGGCTGAGTGAATTCCTCGGCTGTCCTGCTACCCGCGCTCGCCTGGCCTGGAACGCAGATCGGCCTGCCTGTACGAGTAGTGCATTGCCTGGTCGCCGGTGTCCCAGTTGTCTCTGAGGCCCCGCGCGCTCAGGTCCCAGTCAGGGCGAATTTCGCGTGTTACCTCGCGGAGATCGCGACATAGCTCGTCAATGGACGGGCGACCCCAGTACCAGTAACCGTTGTAGACAGTGTGGATGACGAGGCCTGGCTTGAGCACGAACGTGTGCGGAATCATCGGGTCGTTGTGCGGGTCGGTGTATTCCTGAATGTCGAGTTCCCTTTGAACCGTGCGGCCGGCGTCAGAGAGGAAGGTCCACTGGGCTCCCACGGAGACGCGGAAGTCATTGATCGTGAAGACGGTGTCGGTCGCAATGGTGACGATCTGGGTGTAGCCAGCGACTATCTGCGGGTAGAAGGCTGCGAGTTGTAGATGTTGCTGGTGGTCCTTCGGGCAGAAGTGACCACGCGAGAGCACGAGAATCATCGGGTCGTCGCCCTGTAGGTCGCTGAGTCGACGCCTGGTCTGTGTGTGGTCGGTCAGCGCGTAGTCAGGAAAGATTCCGCCGGGTGCGATGTCTGCGCGCACTCTTAGCCCTCACTTGATGTCGCGAACACTCGATGCAGGGTGCTTTCCCAGTCTCGACTGGACGTTCGCCGTCTCGGCGTTGTCACCTACTTGGCACTGCCTACGATCGCGCTGCGGGTGGCTTATCGCACCCGTGGAAAGCCCGGGTCCAGCCCTCGTCTCGTCGGTTGATCCTGCGCGCGCGCCGGGCGGGCATCAGTAAGCCGCTCGCGGGCAGGACACCTCGCAGCTTCTCCACGACTCGGGCGGCAGCGTGCCCTTCAACCTGATCAGTTCTCGGCTGCGTCCACCTGATGTCATCTCGTCCGGCCATTGCATCGGCCGATGCGAAGCGCCAGCATGAGGGCAACCGGTATTGGCTTGGCCCGGCTCGGGATGAGGGACAAGGCATGATGTCAACCGATGTACCTAGCTCCGGCGAGCATCCCGTTGATCTGCGCGCAGCCGAACTGCAGATGCCGGGCGAGCTGATTTACGAATACGCCCCCTTAGTCACGGACATCGTCGAGTACGGTACTTCGGCCGACGCCATGTTCGCTGGAGAGACGCCTCCACCGGAAGGCGCGCGGCTCGACCTGACGCTCGAAGGTCCGATCGGAGGGCCAAAGCTGAACGGAACGGTCAAGGGTAAGGACTACCTCTGCTTCCGCGCCGACGGCAAGGCCGAGCTGCACATTCATGCCGAGATCACCACCGACGACGGTAAAAAGATCGCGCTGTTCGCCGACGGTGTCGCGATCGGGCAGCAAGGCTCGCCAGTCTTCCGACTTCGCGAGAACGTCACCCTCACCACAAGCGAGTCAGACTTCGCCTGGCTGAACTCGCTGCAGATCTGGGGGGTGGGCACCGTCGACGTCTCGACCGGCCAGGTCGACCTGAAGGGGTACGCCGTCTGAACTGCTGTCACTCGCCTTACGTGAAACGGCAGCGGGTGGCGCGACGAGTTTCAGCGTCCATATCGCAACGAGCTCCTGCGCACTCGCGGCCGATACGGGGATGACCCATGACACGACCTCAGCGGGCTGAACGTTGCACTCGCACCCGTCGAGGACCACGGTCGCAGCGCTCTTGTTGGGGGGTGTCGTCGCGGCCTAAACTACGAGGTGGCTTCCGGTCGGAAGGCGGCGTTGCTTCTCGGACGGCGCGCCGAATGCGAGGTGCTCGACGGCATGTTGGCCGCCGCGCGCCACCAGCACAGCGCCACATTGGTCATCCGCGGCGAGGCCGGGCTAGGCAAATCCGCACTTCTCGATTACGCAGTCCGATCGGCGCCGGATCTCAAACTTGTGCGAACGGCCGGCGTGGAGTCGGAGTCCGAGCTTGCGTTTGCCGCCCTGCATCAACTGTGCCGGCCGATGCTCGACCTCCTTCACGGGCTACCCAGCCCGCAGCGCGGCGCGCTGATGGTCGCATTCGGTCTGGAGGACGGGCCGGCGCCAGATGGACTGCTGGTTGCACTCGCGACGCTCGGCCTGCTCGCTGAAACAGCCGCGGAGCAGCCGGTGCTTTGTGTCGTAGACGACGCGCATTGGCTCGACCACGCGTCGGCGCAGGCGCTTGGCTTCGTCGGGCGCAGGCTGCTCGCAGAGCCGACCGCGCTGATATTCGCCGCACGAGCTTCGTTCAGCGGTCCTGACCACCTTGCGGGATTGCCCGAACTCCGGCTGCGTGGCCTCGACGACGAGCATGCCAAGGTGATACTGGCATCCGCGACGCCCGGTCTGCTCGACGAGCGGGTCCGGAGTCGAATCATCCAAGAGACACACGGGAATCCGCTGGCGCTGCTCGAGCTCGGCAGGGGGCTAGGAGCGGCCGAGCTCGCTGGCGGGTTCGGCATCCCCATCGCCGCGGATCTGCCGACCTGGATCGAGACCGAGTACGTCGAGCGTTTGAGCCAGCTTCCGGACGAGGCTCAACGCCTGATTCTGATCGCTGCAGCCGAACCGATGGGTGACTCGACCCTGATCCTGCGCGCAGCCCAGGGGCTCGGCATCGACATAAGCGCGGTGCGGGCGGCGAGCCAGAGCGGTCTGCTCGAGATGGGTGCGACTGCGCGCTTTCGCCATCCACTGGTCCGATCCGCGGTGTATCGAGCCGCGCCCCCGGAGGTCCGGAGAGCCGTGCACCAGGCGCTGGCAGCCGCCACCGATCAGGGCGCCGATCCCGACCATCACGCCTGGCACCGCGCGCACGCAGCGGGCGGTCCGGATGAAGAGGTGGCGACCGAGCTCATCGACTCCGCAAGCCGGGCGCTCGGCAGAGGCGGCGTCGCGGCCGCAGCGGCATTCTGGGAACGGGCGGTCGCGCTAACCCCGGACCCGAAGCAGCGCGCTACCCGGGCGCTCGATGCGGCCGAGGCGCACTACGCCGCCGGTGACTTCGAGGCCACGCAAAGGTTGCTGGCCATTGCACAGATCGGACCGCCCGATGATCTGCGCGATGCCGGCGTGGAAAGGATGCGCGCGCAGATCGCATTCGCACTGAGGAGGGGGCGCGACGCGCCGCTTCTCCTGCTCCGCGCCGCCCAGCGACTCGAAACCCTCGACGCGGACGCGGCAAGGCGCGCCTACCTTGAAGCCTTGGTTGCTTCGGTCTACGCCGGCCGACTCGCCAACGAGGAAGATGTCGCAGCGGTCGCCCTGGCAGCGAAGACTGCCCCGCCCGGAACAGATCCGAGTGCGCACCCGGAATTGCTGATCCGAGGGCTCGCAACCCGGTTAACGGACGGCTATGCACCAGCGGCGCCGATGCTCAAGGACGCACTTCGCCTGTATCGAGCGCTGCCGCAGCAGCTGGACTGGATGTGCGTGGCTTACAACTTGGTCGCGATGGACCTGTGGGACGACGAGGCTTGTTTCCAATTGGCCTCTGGACAAGTCCGCCTGGCCCGTGCGAGTGGCACGCTTAGCTGGCTTCCGTTTGCCCTCGACTATCTCGCCGAGCACCTTATCCAGGCCGGCGAGCTCGACCTGGCGAGCGCGTTACTGACCGAGAGCGAGCGGATCGACCCGGGGATCCGAGCCGCGACATTGCCCTATGTCCCGCTCATCCTCGACGCCTGGCGCGGAGACGCTTCGAGCGTCGCCAAGGTCAGCAAGGTGATGGCCAACGGCGCGTCGGCTCGGGGCGAAGGCGCCGCGCTGACCTACGTGGGCTACGCCCAAGCCGTCCTCTACAACGGCCTCGGCAAATACGAGCTTGCTGCCGAGGCAGCCAAGAAGGCCAGCGACGTAAACGAGCTCGTCATCTCACCCTGGGCGCTGCCCGAACTGGTCGAGGCCGCCGCTCGAAGCGGCCAGACCGAGACGGCCGCGGCAGCGCTCGACCGACTTGTTGAGATCGCGCTCGCCACCGGCACCGACTACGCCCTAGGAACCGAGAAGCGATCACGTGCACTGCTGAGTGATGGCGAATCGACCGACGGCTACTACCGGGAAGCGATCGAGCTGCTCGGCCACAGCCGAACCCGGACAGGGTTGGCCCGCACTCACTTGATCTACGGTGAGTGGCTGCGCCGACAGAACCGCCGCATCGACGCTCGAGAACAGTTACGCATCGCATACGACATGCTCACCGCCATGGGTATCCAGGGCTTCGCCGAACGAGCCCGACGAGAGCTGCAGGCCACGGGCGAGACCGTACGCAGGCGCACCGTTGACACCGTCAACGAGCTCACCCCTCAAGAGGCCGAGATCGCCCGGCTCGTATGCGACGGGAACACCAATCCCGAGATCGGCGCCGAGCTGTTCATCAGCGGACGCACGGTCGAGTGGCATCTGAGCAAGGTGTTCGCCAAGGTCGGGGTCAGCTCGCGACGGGAGCTCCGCAGGGCGCTGCTTGACCTGGAGCCCACCGCGTCGCTTCCGTAGATGCCTTCGGCCAGTCCCTGCCGTATCAAAGGTTGCACGTTCCAGGCTCGAGCAGCGATCGGCATGACCGCTCGCGACCGCGCTCACGACAGGTCAGTGACCGGCGCTCTGGCCGCCGTCGATGTGCAGGATCTCGCCGGTAACGAACGGAGCGCTCTCCAGGTACAGCACACCGTCGACGATGTCGCTGATGGTGCCCATGCGGCCCACCGGGTGCAGCCCGGCCAGGCCGTCGTAGGTCTCCGGAGCGTGCATCGGGGTCTGGATGACGCCGGGCGACACCGCGTTGACGCGCACGCCCTGCTTGGCGAACTCGATCGCGAGCGATTTGGTCGCCGACTGCAGGCCGCCCTTGGTGAGCGAGGCCAGTACCGACGGCACGTTGCTGTTCGCGTGGTCGACCAGGCTGGTCGTCACCTGCACCACATGACCGCCGTCGCCCTGGCGCAGCATCTGCGCGATGGCCAACTGCGTGGTAGTGACAAAGCCGGTGAGGTTGACACCTACCAGCGCCTCGTAGTCCTCGGCGGTGTAGTCGGTGAACGACTTGGCCATGAAGATCCCCGCGTTGTTCACGAGTGTGTCGACCCGGCCGAAGTCGCGGACGGCGGAGTCGATCACATTGCGAGCGACGGCCGGATCGGCGATGTCACCGGCGATAGTGACGACGCCGACGTCATCGGATGCCGGGATCGAACGGGAGTTGGCAACGACGGCCCAACCATGTTTGCGGTAGGCCTGCACGAGCGCGGCGCCGATGCCCTGCGACGCGCCGGTGATGACGGCGACTTTCTGGTTGACGGTCGTCACGATGTTGGTCTCGCTTTCGGAGAAAGTGGGCCTGAATGGGGTGGTCCGTCATTCAGCATCGTGCCGCGATTGGCCGGGCGCGCCCGGGGGATGCCCGGGCCGATGCCGGTCCGCCCCGGGGTGCACCCGGGACTGGGCGAGCCGGGTATCGACCCGGGTGTTCCCCGGGTCCGAGGCGTGCAGCGAAACGCGAATATCGATCGCGAGGCCGACTCCGTCGGCACTCCAGCTGAACTCGAGAGGCGCCGACAATGGAGTATCTGGTCACGATGACGACGGTGGTTCCGGAGGGAACCGAAGAGGAGTCAGTTCGGGAAATCCGTAGCCGTGAAGCGGCCCGCTCCCGCGAGCTTGCCGCTCAGGGACACCTGCTCCGTCTGTGGCGCCCTCCCCTGCAGCCGGGCGAATGGCGCACCCTCGGACTGTTCGCCGCCGCCGATGAGGTGGAGCTCGAAGACGTCCTCGCCTCGATGCCACTGCGCGTTTGGCGCTCCGATCAGGTTGTCCCGCTATCGGCCCATCCCAACGACCCGCCGCTGTCGCGAACGGCGACTGCCATGGAGTTCCTGACGACGTTCGAGGTCAGCTTCCCCGACAGTGCGAGCGAGCAGGAGGTCGCCGACATTAAGGCACGCGAAGCCGAGCGGACCCGTGACCTCGCCGAGCAGGGACATCTCCTCCGACTGTGGATGCTGCCGCCCACGCCGGGCAATTGGCGGGCGCTCGGCCTCTGGCAAGCTGCGGATGGGACAGAGATACACGCGATCCTCAAGTCGCTGCCAATGGACAAGTGGATGACCACCCAGACGACCCCGCTCACCGAGCATCCGAACGACCCGGCCAACTCCGGGGCTTTGTCGTGCTGACCATGGGCCGCGGTGGTGGAAGACGGTGCGCGCGTTTCTCGCTGATTCGTCCGGGCGTCCGCTCGGTCGGTTTCGGGCTCCAGACGACGGGTTGTCGTGCGTGATCGGGATCTGCTCCGAGGCGTGGGACCGCCTGTCGGCGAGCCGCACCCGGCCGAACTCCATACGCAACTCGACCGTTCCCGACGTGCACCTGAAGGTTGGTCCCGGTATGGCGTCAGGCTGCGGATCGGGGCCGGAAGGTCTGTCGGTACGGACTGGGGCCGATTTTATTGATCCGAACGAAGTGAGTGCGCAGGCTGGCGGCGGTCCCGAAGCCACACCGTTCGGCGATCCGATCGATCGTGTCGTCGGTGGTCTCCAACAGCTCGCGAGCGCGAGCGACCCGCTCGTGCACCAGCCACTGCAACGGAGTGGTGGCCGTGACGGCGCGGAAGTGACGAAGGAACGTGCGTTGACTCATTGCGGCCACGGCGGCGAGATCGTCGATCGTCAACGGCTCGTCCAGATGCAGCCGGGCCCAGTCCAGCACCGGGCCGAGGCGATCGGAATCGGTGCCGCGGATCGGCGAGTCGATGAATTGGGCCTGCCCGCCTTCGCGGTGCGGTGCGATGACCATCCGTCGGGCCAGCGCGTTGGCGACGCGGCTGCCGTGATCGAGCCTGATCAGGTGCAGGCACAGGTCGAGGCCGGCGCATTCGCCGGCGGAGGTGAAGATCTGATCGTCCTGGGTGTACAGCACATTCGGGTCGAGACGCACGGCGGGCCAGCGGCGGGTGAGTTCGTCGCCGTGCATCCAGTGCGTGGTCGCCCGGCGACCGTCGAGCAGACCGGCCGCGGCGAGGGTGAACGCGCCGGTGCAGATGGACGCGGTTCGCGCGCCCCGGGCATGGGCAGCGCGCAATGCCTCGAGCAGTTCCGGCGGCGGGTCCCCCTGCAGGTCGGCGCACGCGGGCACGATGACGGTGTCCGCCTCGGCGAGCTCGGCCAGCCCGCGACCCTCATCCAGCCGCAGCCCCTCCGCGGTACGCAGCGGTTCGTCCTGTCCGGCACACAACACCACCTCGTACCACCAGGGCACAGGGAAATCCTGGCGGGTTCGTCCGAACACCTCGCACGCGACCGCGGCCTCAAAGATCGGAACGTTGGACGTGAGCGGGACAACAACGCGATGCGGAACCTGCATGGCGTGAATCTACCTCAATATGGCGTTCCCGCCACTGCTGCCCACGCGGCATTCCGGCGAGGGTGAGGGCATGAGCATTGAGACCGCCACGGCGCGACCGCCGAATCTGCTCGGCTGGGCCGCGCTGGTCGTGGTCTATGTCGTGTGGGGATCGACCTACCTCGCCATCCGTGTCGGCGTGCGCGACCTGCCACCGCTGACCATGGCCGGGGTCCGCTACCTCGCCGCGGGCGTACTTCTGTACCCGATCGCAGTACGCACCGGAGGCCCGACCGTGCGGCGGACCGACAAGCCGGGCGGGCGTCAGTGGCTGGGTGCCGCGCTGGTCGGGCTGCTACTGCTGGTCCTCGGCAACGGTGGCCTGAGCATCGGTGAACAGAGCCTGGACTCCGGATTCGCCGCCGTCCTTGTGGCCACCGTGCCGCTATGGATGGTGCTGCTGGCGTGGCCGATCGACCGCACCCGACCCACCCGCCGGTCCCTTACTGGTCTGGCCGTCGGCCTCGTCGGTGTCGCGGCCCTGGCCGGTGTCGGCTCGACCTCGGGCCACCTGGCCGGTATCGCCGTCGTGCTCGGGGCCTCCGCAGCGTGGGGACTCGGATCGGTGCTCGCCCGCCGCTTGGCGCTTCCCCGCCGGGCACTGGTCGCCGCAGCGGCCGAGATGATCACCGGCGGTGTCCTGTTGCTGATCGCCGCCGCGATCCATGGCGACTACAGCGGCATCCGCTGGTCGCACGTCCCCACTAGCGGCTGGCTGGCTCTGCTCTATCTGATCGGCCCTGGATCGGTGCTCGCCTTCACCGCCTACGGATACGCCCTTTCCCACCTGCCGCTGGCGACGGTGTCCACGTACGCCTACGTCAACCCGGTCGTAGCCGTCCTGCTCGGTGTCACGATCCTCGGCGAACCGCTCACCACCGTTGAACTGGTCGGGACCGGCCTCGTCGTCGCCTCGGTAGTGCTCACCCTGCGACGCCGCATCCCGCTCGACGACCCCAAGCACGAAACGCCACCCGCCCCTCAGAGGCCCGCCGCCATGATCACGAGCATGGACCTGCCGCCGGATGCCGGCAGACCCGGTGACCGGGCGCGGGTGGGCTCATGACCCCGACCAGTCCGGCGCAGCCATCAGCGAACGCGGGCAAGCGGATCCTCTTTTACGAGACACGGCGGGGCACAGACCTTCGACCCTCAATCCGATAACGGCGCCGAAGACACGTCCGTGGCGTTCGCGTCGTCCTCCCCCAGGCGCTGCGGCGAGCGACTTCCGCCGTGCCATTCGGGCAACGGCGAAGCGCGCACGAGCGATGCCACATCGCCTGCCGGGTGCCACCGACGCGGCAAGAACACGTGGAGACCGCGGGTCTTCAAGCTGCGCAGGAATGCCGTCCAGAACGCGCCGTCCTCGCGGCCCTTACCGACTCAACGCCAGTGTTTGAGGGTGTTGGGCGAGACTCCAGGAGTTCCGCAGCCTCGCGTTCCCCGAGCGGTCGCTCGAACTCTCGCGCCAACTCAGTCATTTCGATCTCACCGGCCCCTCGGTGTGCTCTCACACGGACGGGCTGACCCGTCCGGGAAAGTCGGTGCCGGGGCCGCTACCGGTGGGTGGGATCTGTACCAAATCTGTACCGGACCACTTACCGAGATGCCTGTTGGATGACTAAGAGATGACCAGTGCGCGGCGTTCCCGGGTGCCGCAACCCCCATATCCCCGTCCCATCAGGCCCCTATTGCGACGGCCGCGCGCAGCGCTTGGAGGTCGTTGGCGGCGGCGGCGGCGTCCGCTGCCAGGACGGTGATCAGCACGGCGTCGTCGGCGAGCTTGGCTGCCGCTGCTGTGGCGTGCCGGACGACTGTTCGCGCCGCGAGGCCCGGCCCGGTGAGCAGGCACGACGCGAGCACCCGGCGGCCGGCGAGCAGCAGGCCGGGCTCGCCGGTGAGGTCGACGCTCTGCCGCAGAAGGGGCGTCCCGTCGCGGACGACGTCCCAGCGGATCAGGGCGCGGCCCAGCGGCTCGGCGCTGCGTCCGAGCACGACGACCTCGCGCCAGTCGAGCCGTGCGGTCGCCGCGACGGTTATCGACACCTCCACGTGCGTCCGGGCGCCTGCGGCAACGATGAGCGGACCCGTGTCTCCGGTGAGCGTGGCCTGCTCGCCGAGCACCAACTCGGTCCGGCAGGTGGACACGCAGTCGGCATCCCGTCCTTGTGCGAGTTGTGCGCCGGCTGCAGTGATGGTGGCCCGCGCACCGGGCAGCGCGGTCACGCGGAGCGTCCGCTCGTCGCCGGCCAGTGGCCCGGCCGCCGAGCCGACGAGGCACAGCGCGCACGTGCCCTCCTGCTCGGCACGGACCTGGCGAAGCGTCAACGGCGGCTCGCTGCGCACCTCGGCCAGCACCCCGTTCGCGGCGACGGTCGCGTGCGCGGTCGCGATCAAGGTCGGCCCGGGATGAGGCAGGTCTCGCGGACCCAGGTCGCGACGTCGGTGGCGAGCGGGTCGGCGGTCAGCGAGGTGAACACCACCGGGCGGCCGTCGCGCACGGCTGCGGCGTCGCGCTGCATAACGCCGAGATCGGCGCCGACCAGTGACGCCAGGTCGGTCTTGTTGATGACGAGCAGGTCCGAGCGGGTTACGCCCGGCCCGCCCTTTCGCGGGACCTTGTCGCCGCCGGCCACGTCGACGACGAAGATCTGGCGGTGGACCAGGCCGTAGGAGAACGTTGCGGTGAGGTTGTCTCCGCCGCTCTCGAGGAGGACGAGGTCGAGCTCCGGGTAGTCGGCTTCGAGCGCCTCGACCTCGTCGAGGTTGGCGCTGATGTCGTCGCGGATTGCGGTGTGCGGGCAGGCGCCGGTCTGCACGGCGCGGATCCGCTCAACGGGCAAGACGGCGGCGCGACGCAGGAAGTCGGCGTCCTCGGTGGTGTAGATGTCATTGGTGACGACGCCGATCGTCAGCTCGTCGGCGAGTGCGCGGCACAGCGCGGCGACGAGCGCGGTCTTTCCGCTGCCGACCGGCCCGCCGATACCGATCCGAGGGACGCGGGAACGGGCCGGGGCGCCTCCGGCCGGATGGGCGTGTGAGTGGTGGTCGTTGTGCCGCGGTGGCCGCAGCCAGTCAGGACGCAAAGAGACGCACCTCCGCGGTGTGGTGGAGATCGGCGAGCAGGTCGAGTGCGGGTGCGCTGTCGGCGCGCAGCTCACCGCCGGACAGGGGTATGGCGGCGATCTCGCAGGCGAGGCGGGCGAGCATCGCCTGTACGGCGAACGGGTCGAGGCCGAGCAGTCGAACGGCGGCGCTGGCCGGGACGGTGATCGTGCCGAGTGCCGCGGCCCTGGCGGCGAGATCGGGTGTGCCACCGGCCGCTGCGACCGCCGCGCCCAGCACGAGCGGGTGGTGTACGGCCGGCAGCTCGCAGCCGGGCAGCATGGCGCAGACCAGGCGGCGCAGCCCCTTGCCGAGTTGCCGGGATGCGGCACGCAGCGCCTCGGACGGCATGCGCGCCTCGAACTCGGCGTCGAGAGCGTGCCACGCCGACGTCGGAGCGTGCGGGCCGAGCGCACAGGCGTTCGCCGCGAAGTCGGCGGCGACCAGCCCGGCCGTGCGCAGTCGGGTCCGGCAGAACTGCTCGACGTCGACGAGGTCGTGCACGAGGCCGTGCACGATGGCCGGCTCCATCCCGCTCGAGTGCGAGTGCGCGCCCGCCGGGGACCGCGAGTCGAGCAACAGCAGCAGGAGCGCGTCCATTGACTCAGAACAGGAAGTAGCGCTGCGCCATCGGCAGCTCGGTCGCCGGGTCGGGTTCGATGCGCTCGCCGTCGACGTGCACCGCGAACGTCTCTGGGTCGACGTCGATCGAGGGCAGCGCATCGTTCTGCGGCAGGTCGGCCTTGGTCAGCCGGCTCACGTCACGGATCGGCACCAACGGGCGCTCGCTCGACCAGCGTGCGGCCAGCCCGTCGTCGAGTGCGGCGGGCGCGACGAACTGCAACCCGAGTCGCGCCGACATCCCGCCGTACGCTCCGAACATCGGCCGTGGCAGCTGCGGCTGCGGCGTCGGGATGGAGGCATTGGCGTCGCCCATGTTCGCGTGGGCGATCACGCCGGCCTTGAGCACGAGATGCGGCCGGACGCCGAAGAACGCCGGCTCCCAGAGCACGAGGTCGGCGAGCTTGCCCGGCTCGACAGAGCCAATTTCGGTGTTCAAGCCGTGGGTTACCGCCGGCGCGATGGTGTACTTCGCGACGTAGCGACGCGCGCGCAGGTTGTCCGCGGCACCATCTCCGGGTAGCGCGCCTCTGCGGCGCTTCATGACATGCGCGGTCTGCCAAGTGCGGATGATCGTCTCCCCGACCCGGCCCATCGCCTGCGAATCGGAGCCGATCATCGAGATCGCACCGAGGTCATGCAGGACGTCCTCGGCAGCCATCGTCGACGGACGGATGCGCGACTCGGCGAAGGCAAGGTCCTCGGGGATCGACGGCTTGAGGTGGTGGCAGACCATCAGCATGTCGAGGTGCTCGTCGAGGGTGTTGATCGTGTACGGCCGCGTCGGGTTGGTCGAGGAAGGCAGCACGTTGCTGTGTGCGGCCACCCGGATGATGTCCGGCGCGTGCCCACCGCCGGCACCCTCAGTGTGGTAGGTGTGGATCGTCCGGCCGGCGATCGCGGTCAGCGTGGATTCCAGATAGCCGGCCTCGTTGAGCGTGTCGGTGTGGATCGCGACCTGCACGCCGGCCCGCTGCGCGACGGTGAGGCAGGCGTCGATCGCGGCCGGCGTGGTGCCCCAGTCCTCGTGCAGCTTGAAACCGGCGGCTCCGGCGCGCAGCTGCTCCCACAGGCCTTCGCTGCTGACCGTGTTGCCCTTGCCGAGCAGTGCAACGTTGACCGGCCACTCGGTCAGCGCCCGCATCATCATCGCGATCCAGAACCCACCTGGGCTGACCGTGGTGGCCTTCGTCCCCTCCGCCGGGCCCGTGCCGCCACCGATCAGCGTGGTGATGCCGGCCGAGAGCGCGACCGGCAGTTGCTGCGGCGCGATGAGGTGGACGTGGCTGTCGACCCCGCCGGCGGTCAGGATCAAGCCATTGCCGCCGATGATCTCGGTCGACGGCCCGATCACGAGTCCGGGGGTTACACCGTCCATCGTGTCCGGGTTCCCGGCCTTCCCGAGCGCGACGATGCGGCCGTCCCGGACGCCGACGTCCGCCTTGATCACGCCCCAGTGGTCGAGGACAACCACGCCGGTGAGCACGAGGTCCGGCGTTCCGTCGGCACGCGTCGCGCGCGACTGGCCCATCGACTCACGGATCACCTTGCCGCCACCGAACACCGCCTCGTCGCCGGCGAGCGCCCCCGGCCCACCGCAGCGGTCCTCGGTGACCTCGATCAGCAGGTCGGTGTCGGCAAGCCGGATGCGGTCGCCTGTCGTCGGTCCATACAGCTGGGCATACCGCGCACGCGAGAGCTCAGCCATCCAGCGGTCCGCTGTGTTCTGGACGTAGCCCGGGGATGACGCGTCGGCCGGCGACTGCGACGAGCGTGACCCGCCGCGTCATGCCCGGCTCGAACCGGGTCGACGTACCTGCCGGTATGTCGAGCCGGAAGCCGCGCGCCGCGGCTCTGTCGAACTGAAGCGCCGGATTGGCGGCCGCGAAGTGGTAATGCGAGCCGACCTGGACAGGGCGGTCGCCGGTGTTCTCGACCGTGATCTCGATGCGTGCACGCCCCACGGCGAGCTGGATCGTGCCGACCGCAGTCCAGACCTGGCCCGGGATCACGGAATCGGCCCATGCAGCGTGACCAGCTTCGTGCCGTCCGGGAACGTAGCCTCGACCTGGACGGACTCGATCAGCTCCGCAACGCCGGGCAGCACGTCGTCGCGGGCGAGCACGTGCCGGCCGGCCTGCATGAGGTCGGCGACGCTGCGTCCGTCCCGCGCGCCCTCGAGCACGAAGCAGGTCAGGATCGCGACCGCCTCGGGATGGTTGAGCTTGAGCCCGCGGTCCCGGCGCCGGCGCGCAACGTCGCCGGCCAGAGTTATCAGCAGCCGCTCCTGCTCATGCTGGGTGAGGCGCATGAGTGCACGCTATGCCCGGCGAGTTACAGCTCGATGACATGCCTCGGGGTCAGTCCCGACAGTCCCGCGTCGGGGCCAGGCTCGCGAACACAGCCGATGCAGGACTCGGCCGTGATCCGGCCCCGCTGCGTGCTTACCTCTCCGACATCGTGGTCTGACCTGCCGGCAACACAGCCTGGGCAGCCTCGGCAGTATGGACGGCGCGCAGATCCCAGACCTTCTCGGCACCGGCCGGCTCTGGCTGATCCGGGTCGAGCTGAGCGATCATCCGGGTGCGCTGGCTGCACTGGCCGTTCAGCTGGCCGACCACGGCTGCAACCTGCTGGCGCTGTCCGTGCTGCCGGTCCCCAGCCCGCCGGGAACCGGCCACCCGTTGGTGATCGATGACCTGGTCCTGCGCGTCCCGCCGGCTTTGGGCCGCGACCAGTTGGCTGCTCTGATCGACAACGCCGGTGGCCGCTGTGTGGGAGTGGTGCCGGCAGGCGTTGAAGAGCTGCTGGATATGCAGACGGCGGCATTGCGGGCCGCGACGCAGACCGTGACCGACGAGAACAGGCTGGCCGATGCGCTGCGTCGGCTGCTGTCCGCAGACTCGGTCCGGCCGGTGACCGCGGCCGGGCCGCGCGGCGGCCGGCCAGCCCCGATCAGGCTCGAGCGCAACGGTCACTGCGCCGTGATCACCGATCGTGCCGGGCACAGCCTGCTCGCGACACGCCAGTGGGGCCCGTTCACCGACGTGGAGCTGGCTCGCGTCCCGGCGCTGCTCGACCTCCTTGCCGCGGCGCACCGAGTGGAGGACGCCTCCGCACCCGAGGTGCCGGCGGCCCGACGCAGACTGAGCGCCCTGGACGTGCAGTTCCTCAACGCCGAGAGCCGGACGGCCCCGACGCACGTCGGTGTCCTGATCATGCTCGACCCGGCCACCGCTCCCGGCGGTCAGGTCACCGTGGAGAGCCTGCGGGCATTGCTGGCGGCGCGGCTTCATCTGGTCCCGGCGCTGCGTTGGCGGTTGCACCTCGTGCCGTTCGGCCTGGGCCTGCCGTACTGGATCGACGTGGCCACGCCGGACCTGGACGACCACGTCACGGAGGTCCGGGTTGCCGCTCCGGGTGACGAGGTTCAATTGGGCGAGGCCGTGGCGCGCCTCGCGCAGGAGCCGTTGGAGCGCGACGTCCCGCTCTGGCAGATCTACCTATTGCACGGCCTGGCCGGGGGCCACCAGGCCGTGTACGCGAAGGTGCACCACGCGGTGGTCGACGGAGTGTCCGGCGCCGATGTCCTCGGCGTGCTCTTCGACCTCGACCCGCAACCGCGCGACGTACCGCCGCCTCGCCAAGCGCCCCGTCCCGAGCGTGAACCGGGGCCGGCCGAGATGCTGCGCCAGACATTGACACACAGCAGCGGCCAGGCACTGTCACTTGCCCGCGCTGCGCGGTCGGCAGCCGTGCCGGACCTGGCGCGGCTGGCGGCAACCTCGCGCTTGCACCGCGCTCCAGCTACCCCGTTCAACGATCCGCTCACCGCACGCCGGGCGTTCGCGTTCATCTCGCTGCCACTGGCCGAGATCAAGCTGGTCAGGGACGCCCTCGAACTCACCCTCAACGACGTCGCGCTGGCCCTGTGCACCGGCGTCCTACGACGCTGGCTGCACGATCAAGGCACACTGCCCGCCCGCCCGCTCGTCGCTGCGATCCCGGTATCGGTACGCAGCCCCGAGCAAATCGGCACCGCCGGCAACCAGATCTCGCTCATGCTCACCGACCTGCCGACCCACATCGGCGACCCGGCGGACCGCATCGACGCGCTGCGCACGGCAGTGCGCGACGCGAAGTCCCGCTTCGCGCAGCGCCCGCCGCGACTGCTACACCACGCCGCCGCGGCAATCCCGCAACTGCTGCACGGCACGGCGACGCGACTGCTCGTACGCGCCGCGCGGCTCGCGCCGCCACTGTGCAACCTGCTCGTCTCCAACGTGCCCGGCCCGCAAGTGCCGCTCTACGCCGCCGGCGCCCGGGTAACCGCCACCTACCCCGTCTCCGTGATCAGCGACATCAGCGGCGGCGTGAACATCACAGTCATGTCCTACAACGGCCACATCGACATCGGCATCATCACCTGCCCGGACATCGCCGCCGATCCCTGGACACTGGCCGAGCACTTCACCACCGCACTCGCCGAGCTGAGCGGCGTAGCCAAATCGGGGAACAGCACGGACGGTTCCGCACCGGAGGCCGCGCCGATGAGCCGCGCCGTCCCGGCCGGGTCGCGGCCACGTGCTTGATCGCGTAGAGAGCCGGCATCAGCCCACCGACCGCCGGCAGAACGCGCCGTCCGGCATCGCGGCCCGGCGACGGCCGTTCGTGCCGGGCGCGGCCCGATCACCTCAGTGACGGCGGCGCAGATTTGGTCGGCGCAGCGGCGGTGCTGCCGGCGGGCCCGGCGCCTACGATGACGGCGTCGAAGTGCGGCATGGCGGGGTGCCTTCCCATGAGTGAGGGGAGTGCGAGTTGAGTTCGTTGAGACGTTCGAGAACTGCGCCGAACGAGTTCGCCCGCGAGTTATTCGACGGGCTGGCCGGTCGGTACGACCTGCTGGCCGAGGTGCTCTCGTTCGGCCAGAACCGCCGCTGGCGTGCGGCGATGGTCGACGCGGTGGCCGGGATGGATCGACCCCCGCGGCGAGTGCTCGATGTGGCCACCGGGACCGGTGGCGTGGCCCTCATGCTGAGCGACCGTACCGCGGCCTCGGTCACCGGGGTTGATCTCACCGAGCAGATGCTGCGCCGTGGCCGCGAGCGGATTATCCAGCGGGGCAAGGCCGATCGCATCAGCCTGCTCGTCGCACGCGGTGAGCAGTTGCCGTTTCCTGAGGACACGTTCGACGCGCTGACCTTCACCTATCTGTTGCGCTACGTAGCGGACCCGGCGGCGACGATGCGGGAGTTGGCGCGTGTCGTGCGCCCGGGCGGGTACGTTGCCAACCTCGAGTTCGCGGTGCCCGCCAAACCTTGGTGGCGCGTCAGTTGGGTCGGTTACACCCGCGTTGTGCTGCCGTTGGCCGGGCTGCTGACCGGTGGGCGGGAATGGTACGAGGTGGGTCGTTTCCTCGGCCCGTCGATCAGCGGGTTCTACGAGCAGTACCCCGTCGGGCGGCTGCAGGAGATGTGGCGTGCCGCCGGGCTGGAGGCGGTCACGAGCCGGGCGATGAGCCTCGGCGGTGGGCTCGTTATGTGGGGGCGCAAGGTCGATGGTTGACCGCCTGGCGTCGCCCGGCGCCGCGTTCTACGGGCGCCGCGGCGGAAAACGAGCGGACTGGTGGACGTTGCTCCACCCGCCATACACGCTGTGGCACCTCAGCTACGTCGTCATGGGAGCGGCCCTCGCGCCGCGCCTGTCCTGGACGGTGCTCGCCAGCACAGTCTTCGCTTTTTTCCTCGCGGTCGGTCTCGCCGCGCACGCTCTCGATGAGCTGCATGGGCGTCCGCTCGGCACCGCAATCAGTACCCGGACCTTGTGGATCGTCACGTCGGTAAGCCTGGCCGGCGCGGTGCTGCTCGGCGCTCTAGCAGTGCCGTACAGCGGCCCGCTGCTCCTTCCCTGTATCGCGCTCGGCGTGATCCTGGTGGTGGGCTACAACCTCGAACTGTTCGGCGGCCACCTGCACACCGACGTGGGTTTCGCCGCCGCGTGGGGAGGCTTCCCGGTCCTGGTCGGCTTCGTGGCCCAATCACCGCCGCTGACCCGACCGGTCACTGCAGGTGCGCTTGTCCTGGCCCTCGCCGCCACCGGCCTGTCCTATGCACAACGGCGACTCAGTACGCCTGCTCGCGTACTTCGACGCCGCGCCACCACAGTCCGCGGCGTGATCACCCTGTCCGACGGCACGCAGCACACCCTGGACCGAACCACACTCCTGGCTCCCCTCGAAACTGCGCTCAAGACCCTCTCGATCGCCATGCCGCTCCTCGCGCTTGCGCTGATACTTCCGCACACACACACGTGAGCAAGATGTGCATCCGTGCCATGCTGGTCGGGCGCCGGGCGCCCACGCAGCAATCACAACCTGAGCGCCGGCGAGGTCGGGGTAGCGCCGTTGGAGTTGCTCGGCCCGGCTAAGCCCTGCTTGATCGAGTCCAGGATGGCCAGACCTTGACCGACCAGTGATGACACGACTTCGGTCACTCCCTCGGATCCGTTGAGCACGGTCAGGTGGGAGCCGGCCAAACCCTGTGCGGCCTTCTCCACGATGAGCGGGAGTTGGGCGATGAGTTGTTGATCGAGTGCAATGCGGTTGTGCGACTGGGCCGCCTCGGCCAGGATCTTGGTCCGCTCGGCGTCGGCTGCGGCCAGGATCTTGACTCTATCCGCGTCGGCTTCGGCCGGGCGTACGACGGTGGAGACGAGCGTTTGGCGAGTCAGTTCGGCCTCTTGCTGGGCTAGACCCGTTTGGGCGTCGATTACTTGCTGCTGCGCCACGGCGTGGGCGAGAGGTCCGGATTGGTCTGCTTTGGCTTGAGCCGCTTGGGTTTCGGCTGCGAACGTAGCTTTGGCGACCGCGGTTTGGCGGGCGAAGTCGGCCTGGTTGCGGTCGGATTCCTGCTGTGCTTCGGCAGCTATCTGGGCAGCCTTGGACCGGGTGACTGCGGTCTCGGCCTCGTAGTTGGCCTGGTTGCGAGCCGACGCCTGGGCGGCGGCCGCCGCGGTGGCTGCGGCCGAGGACTTCGCTGCTTCCACGTCGGCCGCGTACTGGGCTTGGACCACCTCGGTTTGGCGGGCGTATTCGGCCTGAGCTCGCAGGGACGCCTGGTGTGCCTCGGCGGCGGCCTGATCGGCCTGCGAGGCTGCGACCTTTGCTGCTCGCTGGATAGCCGCGTTGTGCGGTGCCGCCATTGCCGCGACGTATCCCAGACCCATGTCATCGATCGACTGGATCTGGAGCGCGTCGACCGTGAGACCGATCCTGGCCATCTCCCCCTTGGATCCGTCCAGCACCTCGAACGCGAGCTTCTGCCGCTCGGTGACGATCTCCTCGACAGTCATCGAGCCGATGATCGAGCGGAGGTGACCCGAGAAGATCCGACCGGTCAGTACCGACATCTGGGACTGGTCGGATAGGAATCGCTGCGAGGCGTTGACAATGGACTCCGTGTCATTGCCCACCTTGAAGGCGATGACGGCTTTGACCTTGAGCGCGATGCCCTGCTTCGTCACGCAGTTCTCTTCGACCTCGGCCTCGGACATCGACAAGGTGATGAACCGCGCCTTACGAAACATCGGCGTGACGTAGGCGCCTCGTCCGGTGACCACCCTGAACGGTGCGTCGGAGGCCGTGGCCTTGCCCCCCGAGATCAGCATCGCTTCGTCTGGTGCGGGAACGTGGTATCCGAACATTGGCGTACTCCTTATTTCAGGTGATGGCTATTTCAGTTCGAGAATGTTGTCGAGGTGGGTCAGCCGACGTCGGCCTAACCCGCGTTCAGTTCATGCAGTGCGAACGTGGCGACCTGGTGGCCGAGCTGCTGGCCTGCTTGGTCGTCGAGTGCGGTGTGCTGGCCGGCGAGGATGCGGCTAAACCCTGCCTCGACCGCCGCTGCTTGCACGTTGGTGAAGGTGCGGACGACTCCGGGCATGTTGTCCGACGTCACGGTGATCGCCTGGTGCTTGCCGAAGAACGTGGTGAGCACGGTGGCGGCAGCTGCACTGATCGTGCTGTGTGCGCCGGGGTAGGAAGGATCGGCGGCCGTGACCGCCAACGGGTTCCAGGTGGGTGCGTTGGGGTCGAAGGCGATGGCCGTGTTGTAGCCGCTGTTTCCGGCCCGGATCGCGGTCACTGGTCGCCACACGTGGTAGACGTACTTGGCGTCGTACAGCGCGATGGTCGCGTCTGCGACGGAGAGGTCGAGGTTCACGAACACAGTGGCGGCGCGCTGCAGGTTGGCGTGTTGGTCAGTCAGCAACGTTTGCGCGATCTGGTTCCAGGTGTTCCAGATCGGTGCCGAGCCCCAGAATTTCGCCTCTGTCGTCTGATCAGCCGTACGGACGGTACTGGTGTCTTGCCCGAGGGCCTTGACCTGGTTCACGGCGGCGGCGTACGTCATGCTGCTGACCGGCGGCGGCGCGGTCGGCCGGAACTGGGAACCGCTGGTGAGCAGGAACGGTGTGACCGAGCCCCAGGTGGTGAAGACCGGTGTCGGGAAGTTCGGCGGTGTCGGCCGGTAGTCACCTGGCTGGGTGCCGGCGACGAACGGCGGCGGGGTCGCTGCGGATCCGTCGAAGGCCCGTAGGTCGACGAGGAGCTGTGCGACCGTCGCGCCGGCTTGACGCCCGTCGCGTGTGCCCTGGTTGTCGGGGATCGCTGCGAGTTCGGTGCTGAGTTGCTGGTCGATGCCGTTCGTCGCCGCTGGGTAGAGCGCCGTCAACACGTCGTGCGCGGCTTGGTCGGCGGCCGCATCCGCTCGCGCGTCGCGCGGCGCCGGCACCGAGAACAGGTACGGCTGACCGATGCGCGTGGTGGAGGCCACGGCGTCGTACTCAGCCGCCTGCAGGATCGCGAAGCTTCGGGTCGGTTGGATCGTCGCCGGTTGCGGGCCCGGCGTACCGAGCAGAGTGATGAGCTCGCGGTTCCAGTCGACGATCGACTGCCCGGATCCGTGGGCCGATGACCCAATCCCCTTGCCCGGAGCCGGATGGCCGCCCTGAGTGGCTGCGTAGGCGGTTCCGGTGGTTCCGACGAGCACCGCGGCGGCGAGCCCGGTGAGGGCCCTTGTCCTTGTGCGCATGCGTCCTCATTTCTGTGCCGTGGATCGGAGACAGGTGGCAACTCGCTTTGGTGTTCGCTGACTAATACGGCCGCGGGTTACGCGGCGTATCTCGAACGAGCGATGTGCAGGAAGTCGCGGTCAACCGCGGCGGTGCCGTCAGCGTGCCCGCGCCGGGAGACCGGGAGTGATCAACGGGCCGTAAGGATGATCATGAACGCACCGCCCAGCAGCTGACGGAACCAGTTGGAGCCGTGGACGAGTTCTTCGTAGGCCCACACGGTCATCGCCAGATGCACCATCGAGGTCAGGTACGGACGGCCAGCTGCGGCTACGAAGTGGTGAGCCCAGCCAGCGATCCAGGCCGTCAGGAGCGCCGATGATCGGACGTCGCAGTGCCCGTCGGGCGCTGTCCGGAGGGGTCACTACCAGCGGCCCCCGCCCCGAGCATTCGGCGATGCCCTAGTCGCTTCTGCGGCGCCATGTACGCGCAGGTGCGAGTTCGTTGCCAGCGTCCTCGATCGGGCGGTCGAGGACGACCGAGCAGGTCATGGCGACGCGACGGGACATCGCCGGAATCCGTTGGCTGGTGATCCAGGTCGAGTCAAGTACCCACCGGCCAGTGAGCGTCACCCCGCCGTCTCCTGGGTTCGCGTGGCGCAGGTCGGCGTCGAGCTCACACACGATCGGGTGGTCGGTTCCCTTGACCTGCAGGTCTCCGATGGCCCTCCATCCGGTCGGGACGCAGACCAGCATCTGCGACCGGAAGTTGATCTCCGGGTGATCCTCGACGTCTAGGAAGCCGGGACCGGCGAGCAGCCGGTCAAGCATGCGATTCCCAGTGCTCACCTCGCTCGTGATGGCAGTCAGATGTACTGCTGAGTCCTCGACCGAAGCGGCCACGATCGCTGCTCCGCTCAAGGGCAACCGACCCCGAACAGACCTGCCGGCGACGCGTGCCGTAAACGACGCATGTGATCGCACCGGGTCGACCCGCCAGTCGCCGAGCGGCACATAGGTCTGGTCGGGCTTCGCTACCCGAACAGCGGAGGTGTCCGTCGTCATGATGTTTCTCCTTTGGCGTGGCGACGCCGAGTGAGCGGCGCGTCCCGCCTAAGGCCGGGACGCCGGCGACTCCGGTGAGCCGTCGTGAACAGATACGCAACGGAGATACGCACGAACTAGCCAGGGTGCCAACTCGTGCCCGCTGGATCGCGATGTAACGCGCAGCGGTATCTATCGATGCACCGCTCCAAAGCGGAGCAGGCGCTCATGCGCCACCGGGTGCACGGACCGGGTCACGATGTACCCGCTGTTCGATGCATCACCCACGAAGAGAGGAAGCCATGAGACACGTCTCACCGTTGCCGCTATCGGGGTGGCCGTCGCCGCGACCGTGCTCGCGGGAGGGTGGCCGGTCGTATCGCGAACCGTAGCGCCAGGTTTCGCAGCAGATCATGCGATCAACTTTTGTCGCGTCAGTTCCTGGATACCGGCGTCCGGTCGTCGTACCGCGCCGGTGCGGCGAACAGGTAACCCTGTGCCGCGTCGATGCCGAGCCGCGTCGCGGCGTCTTGTTCGGCGGCGGTTTCGACGCCCTCGGCGGTGACGACCGCGCCGACTGCGTGGGCGAAGCCGACCATTGCGGTGACCAGCGCGGCGCGGGCCTGGTCGCGGTCGAGGTCTCGCACGATGTCACGGTCGAGTTTGATGATGTCCGGCCGTAGCCGCAGGATGTGCCGGAACGAGGCGTAGCCGGAGCCGGCGTCGTCGATGGCGAGTCGCACGCCGCGGCGACGCAACGCGGCGAGCGCCGCGTCGAGGGCGGGGTAGTCCTGGACCGACACGTGTTCGGTGAGTTCGACGACGATGCGGTGCAGCGGGATGCGGGGCTGGATCAGTGTCGGCAGGAACTGGTTGCTGGCCACGGTCGCGGGGGCCGCGTTGATCGACACGTATCCGCCTGAGGGGAGCGCGTGTGCCGCGGTCAGCGCGGTCTGGATCGCGTACAGGTCGAGTTGGGTGCCCAGTCCGACTTCTTCGGCGTCGGCGAACCAGCGATCCGGCGGTTGCGCCGGGTCGGCCGCGAACCGCGACAGCGCTTCATGCCCCAGCACGGTGCCGGTCCGCAGATCGACGATCGGCTGGAAGAAGGTCCGGATGGCTTCGGTCTCGATGACACCGAGGATGCGGCTGCGCAGCTTGTCGCGCGCGATGCGGCGAACCGACTCGTCGCCGAGCCGGCGGGTGGTGGCGGTGAACCCGACCACGTCACCCACGGCATCGAGCCGGACGACACCGGAGCTTTCGACGAGTTGGGTCCCGCCGTCGACATGTCGCATCTCCAAGACCCGGTTGGTCCAGCCGGCCCGCTCCCGCACGTAGGTCGCGATCATCTCGCGCGCCGCGGCCTGCTTCTCGTCCGGAACAAGAACGAGCACGCTCTCGCCGAGCAGCGCCGCGGGGTCGATACCGAACATCGACCGTGCCACGCCGCTCATGTAGGTCACCACACCATCCGGGGTGATCTCCCAGATCAACTCCTGCCCGGTCGATTCGGCGCAATCCAACAGCCGCGCCTTCTCGGCCTCCCCGGCCCGAGCCGCGTCTTCGCGAGCTCTGGCCGCGGCTTCTCGATCGCGGGCCGCGTGCACGTCACGCGCCAGCCGCAACCCCACACCGGCCAGCAACGGAAAGGCCGCGAAGCCAGCCCACGCCAGGACCAGCCCGGCGGTCGAGCGGTCGCCGAGCTCCCGTACGCCATGGGTGATGAGCACGACTGCGGCGAACAGCAGCACGGATACATCGGGCAGGTGGGACCGCCACCGGGCATTGCTCGAGCCGCGAAACGCGGGCAAACCAGTCACATCACGATCATTCGGCTACCCAGCCGGTTTCTTTACCTAACGTCGCGTTCGAGTTGCGTCCATGGACGCAACTCGACCCCGCTGCCCGCCTCGGGACGCATCAGGACAAAGACGAAGCCGCCGACGCGCCGGTGGTGTCTCTCAGGGTCGGCGACACCTGCCGGTTCCGACTCGGCACCACGACCAACCGCGGAAAGACTGCCCCAAATCACGCAATACATGCACCCCGGACGGTCGAAGCGCTGGCGGTGATACCAACCCAAAGTTCCTGCTGGCCGGTATCGCAGGATGGCCGCTGCCCGCAACGACAGGACACGTGCGGCGGCGGCACTATCGGAGCATGCGTTTAGGCGGTGAGCAGCATGCGTTCAGGCGGTGAGCGGAGTGCAGAAGCCGGGGTCCGGGCCGCCCGATGCGCTGAAACATGTGCGGTCCATTCCGCTGGCCGGGGATGGTCGCCACGATGACGACCGCATCGCCCCCGCTTGTATGCGGTGACTGGGCGCCGACATCGCGGCTAAATGCGCAAGCCGCATCTCGGCTGCCGACGAGCCCTCTCGAGAAGTCCGCGACCCTTCCGGCACTTGCACGTGACCCGGGACGTGACGGGTCGGGAGCCGGACCGGTCGGCGTCACCGTTTCACATAACCGAGTTTCGTCGCGAACGGTGGGAGAGGTGAGAATAGCCGCCATCACTTCCCAGTCGTCGTACCGCTGATCCGGCCCAACCAAGGACCGTTCCCCTCACTCAGCGGGTATCGGCGCCGTTCACGACCGGGCACCGCCCCTCCCCGGTGCCCCGGAGGGGAGGGACAAATGTCCCTCCCCTCCGTTGTAATGGCCGGATTCAGCCGGCGAATCTTCCGGGTACCCGGGATGCGAGCGTGCCGACCACGGTCGACAGTGGGACAAGTGGTGCTGCGCTGCGTGATCGTCGACGACAGTCGGCGTTTCGTCGAGGCAGCGCGCGCTTTGTTGGAATCGCAAGGTATCCAGATTGTCGCCGTCGCGACCAACGGCGACCAAGCAGTCGATGCCTGCCGGCGGTTGACGCCAGACGTGATCCTGCTCGATGTCGAGCTCGGCACCGAGAGTGGCTTCGAAGTTGCCCGTCGCCTCGCGAACGTTGACGAGGCTTCACCGGTCATCCTCATGTCCACGCACACCGAGTTGGAGTACCGCGACTTGATCGCGGAAAGTCCGGTCATCGGGTTTCTTCCCAAGGTTGAACTCTCCGCAGCGGGAATCCGAAACTTGCTGCCCCGGTCGAACTGACGCGCTCACCCGCCGCCGAGGAACGTGACAACGGCCAGGACGCGGCGGTGATCGTCCTCGGTTTCGGTTAGGCCGAGTTTCGTCATGATGCTCCGCACGTGTTTCTCCACGGTGCCCTCGCTGACCCAGAGCCGTCGCGCAATGCCGGCGTTCGACCGACCCTCGGCCATCAACGCCAGTACCTCCCGCTCGCGCGTGCTCAACGCCTCGAGAGGATCGTTGCGCCTGCGGGCAGCGACCAGTTCCTGGACGAGGGCTGGGTCGACGACCGAGGCGCCGCGGGCGACGCGGTCGAGCGTGTCGATGAATTCGGCGACGTCGGTGACCCGGGTCTTGAGCAGGTACCCGATCTTGCGAGCACCTTCCTCGAGTAGTTCCATCGCATGCTCCACCTCGATGTAAGCCGAGAGCACGACGATGCCAATATCTGGCCACTGCGCCCGGATGGCCCGCGCTGCATCAAGCCCCTCGATGCTGTGTTCGGGTGGCATTCGGATGTCGACGATCACCAGATCTGGCGTGGTCTCCCGCACCAACCGGAGGAGTGTCTCGGCGTCACCGCCTTGTCCAAGCACGTCGAACCCGGACCGCTCGAGCAGGCTGGCCAGACCCTCACGAAGCAGCACGTCATCCTCGGCCAAGACGACACGCCACCCGATCATTGTCGTTGCTCAGCCGAGCCGGGCGGGTCGCACCGGGCAGCGGCGGTTGGGAGTTGCGCGACTGGTCGTGGCTGGTGCCATGCCTCAACCTATCGCCGAGGCGAGTGGCCGACGACGCTATCGTTTCCGGCAAGCCCGGCAAATCTGGGCGGAAATCTAGTTCTCGGTCCCCCTCCTGGGTTAGCTTGGCTTCGTGAGCGCATCGGCGCTCGACGACGACGGGCGCGCCACGGGCTCGCCTGACTGTGCTGACTCAGCTTTGCCGGACGCGCTATGACGGAGGCCGTCTGGCGGAGGCTCATCAAGCGAACCACTGTCACCGATCGTCACGAGGCCAGGCGGGCGCGCGCCCGCCGATGGGTTACCGCCGTGGCCACCAGCGCTGTCCTAGTCATCGCGGTAAGTCTCGCCGTTTCGGTACTGGACGATCACGCGCCGGTCCTGCCGTTGATCGTGCTCTACCTGCTCGCGGTCGTCCCCGTAGCGGTGCTTTGGGGCATGGGTCTCGCGACCGCCACCAGCGTGGCGAGCGTTCTGGTGTTCGCCTACTTCTTTGTGCCGGCCGGCGGTCATGTCGCGCTCGCCACGTCGGACACCTGGTACACGCTGTTCGTCTTCGAGTTCACTGCGGTGGTGGTGGCCGAACTGACCACCCGCTCGCAGCGAGCGGCCCGTACGTCGGTCCGGCTTGCCGATGAGCAGCGCGCGCTACGTCGGGTCGCGACCGTCGTCGCCCAGCAGGCGACCACCCCGGACGAACTGTATGTATTGATCTGCCGCGAAGTCGGCACAATGCTGTCGGCCGATCTTGCATTGATAGGACAGTTCGACGAAGACAGAAGCACCCGGGTCATGGGCCGGTGGATCAGATCGGCCCGACTTGGCAAGAGAGACCCCACAGCCGTGATCCGCGTCATCGAGCTGATCTCGCAGACCAACCGCCCGGCTGGGGCCGAGGCCCCTCGGCAAGCCGCCGCCACCTCCGACGTCACAATGTCCGCCGTGGGCGCACCGATCATGGTCGAGGGAAGCTTGTGGGGCGCCATCGTGATCGCAGCCGACTCGGTCGCTCTGCCGCCGACCACCAGCGAGCGACTCGCTGACTTCACCGCACTCGTCGCCACGGCCATCGCCAACGCCAAGAACCGCGCCGAGCTGGCCGCCTCACGCCAACGGCTGGTGGTGGCGGGCGACACTGCCCGCCGCCGCATCGAACGGGATCTCCATGACGGCACCCAACAACACCTGGTCGCACACGCGATCGACTTGCAAGCGATCCAACAACGGGTGCCCGCCGAGCTGCCACAACTACACGCCGATCTCGCCCGAGTCATCCGCGGACTGACCGACACACTCGACCACATCCGCGAGATCGCCGGCGGCATTCACCCAGCAATTTTGGCCCAAGGCGGTCTCGGCCCGGCCCTGAAAACCCTAGCTCGACGTTGCCCCGTCCCGGTCGAAGTCGAGGTAAACATCGCTCGGCGCCCATCCGATCAAGTCGAAGTCGCCGCCTACTACGTCGTCGCCGAATCCCTCACCAACGCCGTCAAGCACGCCAACGCCACACTGATCCAGATCACCGGCGACGTCGACGAAGACCAACTCCGCATACGTATCCGCGATGACGGCCACGGAGGCGCCAACCCGGCCCGTGGCTCGGGGCTCGTCGGAGTCACCGACCGCGCCGAAGCACTTGGGGGCACGCTCACTGTGCACAGTGCACCCCACGCCGGAACAAGCGTCGAACTCACGCTACCGATCCACTCTGGCAGCGCAACACCCTAACCGGACGCCGGGGTCTATCTGGGTCTATCTCGCTGACGTTGTGCGGGGCGTGTCAGATCGGACGTGTAAGTGACGTGGCCTGACTCTGAGTCCTAGCGACTCGGAAAGGGACTGAGCTCGGTGAGCACGTACGCCGTCGTCGTTCCCTCCTCTCGGCCACGAGCGTTCTGCAGAACCGCCAGATGGACGGGACAGCTGGTCTTTACGCGCCCGTATCGAGGATCGCGATCAGCGCTGCGAGGTCGCGGTCGCGGGCCGCGGCAAGCCAGACGGCCCAGGTCCGCCGAACGATCGGGTTCCCGATGAGGGGGTGCCAGGTCATGCCGTCAGGGAGCGGATGTGCCCAACCCGGGGGCGCGAACGCGAAGGCCTTGCCGGTGCGTGCAGCGCCGAGCTTCACTTCGGCGATCAGCGGCCCGCCCTCGCCCCGAGACTGCTCTGTGACGGCGACGCCGTGACCGCGCAAGGTAGCGGCGACCTGGTCGTACCAGGCCGGCGACTCCGATCGGGCGAACGCGATCCACTGCAGCCCCGCCAACTCGTGCAGGTGCACGCCGGTAGGTTCGGCCAGCTCGGCCGAGCGCTCGGCGGACAGGATCACTCCCAGCGATTCCTCGACCACGAGCACGGCCTCGAATCGGTCGTCGGCGGGGCGGTCGCGCACGAGAGCTACCTCGAGTTCGGCGGCGTGCAACGCCGACATCTGCGCCGAGCTGGAGGCGTGCAGGAGTTCGACCTTGGTGTCGGGGTAGTCGGCCGCGAGCTGCGCCAGCGCACTGGGCAGCACGTCGACAGCGAACTCCAACGGCACACCGACGCGAATCCGTCCGTGGCTGGTCGCCGTCGGGGCGGCCACGGCGGCGAGCAACTCGTCGTGGTGGGCGATCAGGTTACGCGCGCCGTGGAGCAAGAGCTTTCCGGATTCAGTTGGGCGAGCGCCGGTGTGATCGCGCACCAGCAGCTGCACACCGAGCTGCCGCTCCAGTGAGCGGACAGTCTGCGACAGCGCGGACTGGCTGACGTGCAGGCGCCGCGCGGCCGCCGACAGTCCGCCTTCCTCGACGACGGCGACGAACGCCCGCAGCTCGCGAATCTCCACGACCATCCATTGTTCCTGCCTTCACGCACGCGGCAGCGCAGTCGGTCGTCGACCGGCTAGAAGCACCGCTTATGACCGCCAGCGGCAAGACCGTCAACCGGTCGGCAATACACCGCTCGGACCGGAGGTTGGCCTTGCCGGACAGCGCGGGAGCGTTCCGCAGACCAATTCCCGGCCCAGAGCGAAAGGGACCTCACATGACTACTGACCTGACCGGATCGGTGGCCCTGGTCACGGGCGGCAACAGCGGCATCGGTCGGGCTACCGCCCGCGATCTTGCTGACCACGGCGCCCACGTGATCGTGACCGGCCGCGACGTCGCCCGCGGCGATCAGATCGTGGCCGATATTCGCGCCGCCGGCGGCAAGGCCGAATTCATCGCCGCGGCGCTCAGCGACCAGGCCAGCGCCCGCACCCTCGCCCGCGAGGCCATCGAACTCGGCGGCGGCCGGGTCGACATCCTGGTCAACAACGCCGGGGTGTTCCCGTTCGGCCCGACCGACTCCCACACCGAGGCCGAGTTCGACTCGGTCTACGACGTCAACGTCAAGGTTCCGTTCTTCCTGGTCGCCGAGCTTGCGCCGGCGATGGCCGCCCGCGGCAAGGGCGCGGTCATCAACATCACCACGATGGTCGCCCAGTACGGACAGGCGGGCATGGCCCTCTACAGCTCCAGTAAGGCCGCCCTTACCCTGCTGACCAAAGCGTGGGCTGCCGAATACGGCCCATCGGGTGTGCGGGTGAACGCCGTCTCCCCCGGTCCGACCCGCACCGAGGGCACCGCCGTCATGGGCGACGCCCAGGACCAGCTGGCTGCGGCCACCCCGCACGGCAAGGTCGGCCAGCCCGAGGACATCGCGCACGCCGTCACCTACCTCGCCGGCGACGACGCTGCCTACGTCTATGGCGCGGTCCTGCCCGTCGACGGGGGCCGCATCGCTATCTAAGCGCCTGCACCGGCGGTCTCCGAGTCCGCCGAAGCAAGACCGGCGCTCGGCCAAGGGGCGCCATGGGGACGGGCCGGATGAAGGAGCCGATATGGACACCACGATGATCAGCGTCGCTGCTGCCCGGGCCGTCGGGCCCGCGACAGCGGTCGACCCTGAGCTGGCGGTGACCCGCGCCGCGGGTAACGAGCAGTGGCTTGACACGCTCGCCGCCGGCGGGCGCCCACGGGAGCAGGCCGTGGAACGGCTACATGCCCTGCTGCTGCGTGTCGCCCGGGCCGAGCTGGGCCGCCGCTCGAACCAACACGCACTGACCGGCCCTGAACTCGACGACCTGGCCCATCAGGCCGCCGCCGACGCGGTGCTGGCGATCCTCGGCAAGCTGGACCAATTTCGTGGGGAGAGCCGGTTCACCACGTGGGCGTACCGGTTCGCGGTGCTCGAGGTCTCGACCAAACTCGGGCGCCACTTCTGGCACCGGCACCCCGCGAGCGTCCTGGAGGCCGACGACTGGGATCGGCTACCGGACCGCTTCGGTATGCGGCCCGACGAGCACGCGCAGCACGTCGAACTCGTGACCGCGGTCCGCGAGGCCGTCCAGACCGCGCTGACCGAACGGCAGCGATCAGTGTTTCTCGCCCTGGTGGTCAACGCAGTGCCCCTGGACGCCGTGGTCGCCCAAACCGGATCCACCCGCAACGCGATCTACAAAACGATGTTCGACGCCCGACGTAAGTTGCGGGCCGCGCTCGCCGCTAACGGATATGTGGATGGTCCCGACGTTGCGCGGCAGCCCAGCCACGGCAAGGGTGGAACACGACAAGGGGACCGAGGTGAGGCGGCCATGACGGGGTGGGCCGAGCTGGAGCAGTTCCTCCGAACCGATCCCGCCGATGTCGGCTGCGACCAGGCCCTGCAGATGCTGCATGTCTACACCGAGCTTGTCCGCGATCCCAGCCTGGGGCCGAGCGCGGCCGATCGGACCGGCGCCGCGCGGGCACGCTATCCCGGGGTCGCGGCTCACCTGGCCGCCTGCGGGCCCTGCGGCGACGACTTCGAGGGACTGCTTGCCGCCGTCCAAGCCGAGGCTCGGGGCGAATTGCCGGCCGAGCCGGAAGGCACACCCTGATGAGTACCTACCCGCCGGACTTGCCGCGGGTCAACGACACCGCCCCGGTGCCTCGCCGGATCCGGGCCGTGGTCGCCGGGCGCGTCATCCTGGACACGACGGCGGCGCTCTATGTCTGGGAGAAGGCCGCCTATCCGCAGTACTACATCCCCTCCGTCGACATCGACCCGGCAGTCCTGCTCGACGAACAGCACGAGCAGAAGCTCAGCCGCGGCACCGCCCGCCGACACACCGTCCGAGTCGGCCACGACGTACGCCCGGCGGCACTGCGGATCTACGGAAACGACGCCACGCACGGTCTCACCGGCTTCGCCCGGGTCGAGTGGGACGCGGTCGACGCCTGGTACGAGGAGGACGAACAAGTCTTCGTCCACCCCCGCGACCCTTACACCCGCGTCGACGCGATACGCAGCACCCGGCACGTACGGGTCGAAGTCGACGGGACAGTGCTCGCCGAATCCGGCTCGCCGGTGCTCGTGTTCGAGACCGGCCTGCCGACCCGCTACTACCTCAACCGCAGCGAAGTCGACTTCACCCGCCTGCGGCCCAGCGACACGGTCACCGCCTGCCCCTACAAAGGGATCACCAGCGGCTACTGGAGCGCCCAGACCGGTGACACGGTTCACCCCGACCTGGCCTGGACCTACGACTTCCCCGCCCGGCAGCTGCAACCCATCGCCGGACTCATCGCCTTCTACAACGAGAAGGTCGACACCATCCTCGACGGGCAACTGCTCGAACGACCGGTAACCCACTTCTCCTGACAGCGCCCGTACTGCCGTGGCTGGCTGCAACCGCCCGGCGGCGCTGAGCCGGGAGCGCGGAGGATCGTCCGAACGAGATCGCTCTGACAACCGTGAACGCCCGCGACGGGCAGGCTCTGCTCCACGCCGCCGGACTGACTGGCCGCCAGTTGCGCGCCGGCCGACGGCCTGACCATCACCTAGGCCCCGGAGATGTCGTCACCGCGTCGGCGTTGCTGCGCCGGTCATGAACTCATCCCAGCCCCGTAGATCGAACACCACCATCGTCGTGACCAAAAATTGATCAACCGTGCTCGGTAAGAGCGCACCGGTCGCTGACGCTAACGACAACATGAGCACAAATGCAGATTCCCTGCGGGGCCGCGTAGCGCTGGTGACCGGCGCAGGTCGGGGCATCGGGCAAGCCGTGGCCCGCGGGCTAGCCGCCCGCGGCGCGAACGTCGCCGTGCTGGCCCGCTCGACCGAACAGGTGATCGATACTGTCACATCGATCTCCGCGTTGGCCTGCGCGCGCCGCGGCGACGCGGTTGCCGTTCCCGCCGATGTCGCCGACAGCGACCAGGTAAGCGATGCGCTCAAATGGATCGAGCACCGATGGGGTTCGGTCGACATCCTTATCAACAACGCGGGGGTCGTCTCGCCACTCGGAGCAAGTACCAGCATCAACCCGGACGAGTGGGCCCGGGCCATGACGGTGAACGTCACCGCTGCGGCCCGGCTGACCTTCACGGTCCTGCCGGCCATGCTCACGGCCGGTTGGGGCCGCATCGTGAACGTCTCCAGCGGGATCGCCGCCAACCCGGCCGGCATGCTGCGCGCCAATGCCTACGCCACCAGCAAGGCCGCGCTTGAATCCCACACCCTCAACCTCGCCGCGGAACTTGCCGAGACCGGCGTCACCGTCAACGTATACCGACCCGGCAGCGTCGACACCGCCATGCAGGCCTACATCCGCTACCAAGACCCAGACCGGATCGGAACCGCCCTGCACGAACGGTTCGTCACCCGTCACGCCGCCGGAACCCTGCTCAGTGCCGAGCAGACGGCCACCTCCCTGCTCTCCCGGATCGGCGGCCAAGCCACCGGACAGATCTGGGACGCCGGCGACCCGCTAGCGAACGACAACACCTGACAGGAGAATCGCAATGACCTTGCTGCACCCCGGCGACCCGTTCCCGAAACTCACCCTGGCCCAGGCCGGCGGCGGATCATTCACCATCCCCGACGACCTCCATGGCAGCTTCGGTGTCGTGCTGTTCAACCGCGGCAGCTGGTGCCCCTACTGCAACGCGCAATTGCGGGCCTTCGAACGCGCAACCGAGCAGCTGGCCGATGTCGGCGCCAAAGTCGTCGCCCTGTCCATCGACGACGAACCCACCGCCACCGAGCTGATCACCAAGCACGGCCTCACCTTCCCGGTCGGTCACAGCGCCGACGCCAAGGCGATCTCCGCCGCCACCGGCGCGATCATCGACCCGACCGGCGGCTACCTGCAGTCCACCGGCTTCGTCCTCGCCCCGGATGGCAAAATCATCGTCAGCGTCTACTCCTCTGGCGCAATCGGGCGCCTCGTCCCGGATGACGTGGTCGGGCTGATCCGCTACGCCCGCGACCACGCCGCCTGAGCAGATGGGACAACACCCCCGCATGACTGATTCATTGCCATCGCCGAACCCCGTTCATTCGTTCTCACCATTGAGTGGCACGGTCCAGACGCTGCGCCGGTTCATCTGTTGGCCCGAAGCCGGACACTCTCGTGGCGGACGCTGAACACGTCGAAGAACTTGTTGCGGAACGCATCCATCGGCCAGACCGGCGCCGAGGCGTTGGGCACCAACCCGCCCTGCCAATGCCACGGCGCAAGCCGGTCGACGACGCTCGGGT